>NZ_JBFBDO010000016.1:0-104192 GCF_040683335.1 Kitasatospora sp. NPDC093806 | reverse complement strand
GCGGCACCGACAAGGTCGTCGGCCTCACGGGCCCCTACGGCGGCGTCTGGGGCCACCCGGCGGTCTGGGGCGGCGACGGCGGCACGGCGACGGGCGGCGGCGCGGCCACCGGAGGATCGGCCACCGGTGGGGGCGGGCAGCCGGCCACCGGGCCGGACTCCGACACCCTGCTGCTCGACTCCAAGCTCGTCGCCCAGCTGCTGCCCGACGCCAAGTCGATGACCGGCTGGGAGGAGGAGAAGCGCCGGGTCGACACCGCCGACCACGCGACCACCTGCACGGCCAGTGCGCCCTGCACCGGCAAGCCGCTCAGTGGCACGGCCCGGTTCGCCGCCGGCGAGGTGACGGCGCGCTTCGCCGTCGACACCCTGTCCGGCCGGGCGGCGGCCCAGGAGCGACTCAAGGAGGCCTACGCGGCGTACGGCGACGGCCGGTACACCGCGGCCGACATCGGTCTGCTGGGGACGGAGAGCCGCGCGTTCCAGGGACCGCTGGCGGGCCGGGACGGTGTCGCGATCGTCCTGCGGTCGGGCACGACGGTGGTGACCGTCACCACCGAGGGCGGCCCGGTCGACCCGGCGACCACCCGGCGGCTCGCCGCGATGCTGGTCAAGCGGATCGAGCAGGCCCAGGCGGGCCGCACCCCGGACGCCGGCCTCGACCCGTCCTGACAACCACCCCGCCAGGCCCACCCGGCCCCCGTACCGCCCACCGGTCCGGGGGCCTTCGCGCGTGCGGATATCACGCCGGGGCCACCGTCAGGTGACTGAGCGTCAGCGTTCACGCGTTCCGGCCAAGTTGACGGCGGGCGTCCGTTGGCCGGAAAGCATCCGTCCGCATAGCGGACGATAATGTGGACAGCTCGCCCTGGACGGGGGCCGCGCGCGATGTCGCTGGTCCCGCTCGCGTCGGCCCGCTCCGGGCCGGAACCGGCCGGATAAGGGGCAGGTGAGGGAAGGCTGTGTGAGCGGCGGTATCCGGTCGTTCCGGGGAGGGGCCGGAATCGAGCCAGCCGGTTGCCCGGTGGCGAATCGGCGACCGAGAGTCGTGCTGATGAACGAAACGACCCAACCGCCCCGTACCGGTCCGCCGGCCCGTCGCGACTTCCGACTCCTGCTCTCGGGAGCCGTCGCCGCGCAGGCGGGCAGTCAGGTCACCCTGGTCGCACTGCCCCTGGTGGCGGTGCTCGAACTCGACGCCACACCCTTCCAGGTCGGTCTGCTGACCGCCGCCGAGACCGCCGCCTTCCTGCTGGTCGGCCTGCCCGCCGGCGCCTGGCTGGACCGGATGCGCAAGCTGCCGGTCCTGGTCCGCGCCGACGTGCTCCGCTGCCTCGCGGTCGGATCGATCCCGGCGGCCGCGGCCGTCGACGCGCTGACCCTGCTCCAGCTCTACCTGGTGGCCCTGGTCACCGGTGTGGCGACGGTCTTCTTCGACGTCGCCCACCAGTCCTTCCTCCCCGCGCTGCTGCCCCGCGAACGGCTCGTGGCGGGCAACGGCGCGATCGAGACGGTCCGCTCCTCCGCGCAGATCGCCGGTCCCGGCCTCGGCGGCGGTCTGGTCCAACTGCTTGGCGCGCCACTGGCGATCGTCGCCGACGCGGCCGGCTACCTGCTCTCCGCGGTGCTGCTCTCCCGGATCCGCGCCGAGGAGAGCATCCCGCCGCCCGAGCCCGGGCGGTCGCTGCGCGCGGAGGTCGCGGAGGGCGTGCGGTTCGTGCTGAAGCACCCGCTGCTCCGGGTGATCGCCGCCACCACGGCCGCGTCCAACCTGTTCAGCGCCGTGTTGATGGCCGTTCAGACCGTGTTCTGGGTCCGGGTGCTGGACCTCTCGCCCGCCGCGATCGGGGTGCTGCTCTCGGTCAGCGCGGTCGGCGGACTGGTCGGGGCGCTGTGCGCCGGCCGGCTCGCCCGGTGGATCGGACAGGCCCGGCTCATCTGGCTCGCCCCGCTGGTCACCGCCCCGTTCGCGCTGCTCTGGCCGCTCGCCGACGGGGGAGTCGGCGCCGTGCTGTTCGCGATCGGCGGCGTGGTGGTCCTGTTCGGCGCGGTGGTCTACAACGTGGCCCAGGTGAGCTTCCGGCAGAGCGTCTGCCCGCCCCGGCTGCTCGGCCGGATGAACGCCACCATGCGCTTCCTGGTGTGGGGCACCCTGCCGCTGGGCGCGCTGTTCGGCGGCGCCGTCGCCGAGGCGGCCGGGCCGCGGGCCGCGCTCTGGGTCTGCGCGGTGGGCTTCCTGGTGGTGCCGGTGCCGCTGCTGTTCTCGCCGCTGCGCGGACTGCGCGACCTGCCGTCCGCGCCGGAACCGGAGGCCGAGCCGGCCGAACCGGCCGACGCCGCCGATGCCGCCGAGGTGCTCCCGCCCCGCTGACCCGACCCGACCGCACCGAATGCACCGACCGCACCGACCGTCCCTGGAATCCCGCACACCCTGATCCGAAAGCGGAGACCCTTCCGTGCCCTCCAGCATCACGGCCGCCTACCTCGCCCGTTACCGCTCCATCGCCGAAGTCGCCGACACCGCAGCGGAGTTGCTCCCGCTCACCGGGGCCCAGCGGCGCTTCCTGATCACCCGCCGGAGCGACCCGCGCGGCCGGACCGACATCGTGCCGCTGTTCTTCGCCTTCCCCCGGGGCACCGTCGACCTGCCGCGCCTGCGCCGGGCCGCCGTCCGGCTGGCCGCGCACCACCCGGCGCTGCGCGGCAGCTTCACGGTGCTGCGCGGCACCCCGGTGCTGCGGCTCTGCGAACCGTCCGTCGAGGTGGCCCGCGCGGTGACCGACCCGGACGGCGCGGCCGACCCTGCCGACCCGCACTTCTCGGACGGAGCCGCCCGGGCGGCGCTGCGCCGCGCGCTGCTGGACTGGCCGCTCGACGGGTCGGTGCTGCGGCTGCTGCTGGCCTCCGCGCCGGACGACGAGGAGGAGCTGCTGGCCGTCGCCCTGGACCACGCCGCCTGCGACGAACAGTCGCTCGGCCTGGTCACCGAGGGGCTCGCCATCGCCTACGCGGCGGACGGCGACAGCGCCGAGGAGGGCGACGGCGGCGACGACGGCGACCGGACCGCGGCCTACCGGGCGGCGGTGGAGCTCCAGTTGGCGGCCGAGGCGCAGGCCGCGGGCGAGGCCGCGCAGACCCACTGGGCCGCCCGGCTCGGCGTCCTCGGCGAGGCCGACGCGCCGCGGCAGGGAGCCGACCCGGCTGGGTCCGCCTGGTCGACCGGCATGCTCACCGACCGGCTGCCCGCCGTGACCGGCGCCGCCCGGGGCGGCGTCTTCCCCGCCCTGCTCGACGCCGTGGCCGCCGCCGCCCACCACCTCGCGGGCGGCACCGACCGGACGCTCGCGCTCGGCTACCCGTGGGGCGGCCGCCCGGCCGAGGCGACCCCCGTCCTCGGCTGCTTCCTCAACACGGTCGTCCACCCGGGTCCGCCCGGCCCGCCGCGCGACCTCGACGCGCTCGCCGACGCCTGGTGGGACGACCTCGACCACGCCGACACCCCGTTCGACGAGGTGGTCCGCGCGGCCCGGTCCGCCGGGGCGCGCTGGTCCGGCGCGCTGGACGGGCTGCTCACCTTCGAGGACCTGCATCGCCGCCCGCCGCTGGCGCTGGACGGGGTCACCGGGCGGGAGGTCCACCTGGCCGGCCGCCCGCTGCCCGTCCCGCTCGCGGTCTCCGCCTCGCACGGCGACGACCTGCTGATCCGGTTGGCCTGGGACCGCGACCGCTACCCGGAGGCCGCGGCGGAACAGGCCTTCGGGACGTTGCTCGGCGCCGTGCGCCGCCACCTCAACCCGACCGCCTGAGGCCCGGGCCGCCCGAGCCCCGGCCGTCCCACCCCGTCGCCCCCTGACGCCACCAGCCCGTCCGGCGAGCCACCACCCCCGGCGCCGGCCGGCCCCGGGCGGGCCCGACCCGGCCCACCCGCCCGCTCCTCGAACCGAACAACAACCCGACACCACCAGGGAGTTGCCCATGTTCGCACTCTCCTCCTCGCAGGAGATCGTCTGGCTGCACGAGCAGATGCAGCCGGGCAGTCGCGCCTACAACTTCACCGCCGTCCTCGACCTCTGGGGACAGCTCGACACCGACGCGCTGCGCGCCGGCCTCACCGCCGTGCTCGCCCACCACCCCGGCCTGCGGCTCGAACTGGTCGCCCAGGAGCAGGGACTGCCGCTCCAGCGGGTCGGCACCCGGACCGAGCCGCGCCTGCGCACCAGCGACTTCAGCGCCGAACCCGACCCCGAGGCCACCTTCCGGACCCTGCTCGCCGCCGAGGCCGAGGAGCCGGTGGACACCGAGCAGGCCCCGCTGCTGCGCTGGCACCTGGTCCGGCTCGGCGCCGACCAGCACCGGCTGATCCACGTCGAGCACCACCTCGTGCACGACGGTCACTCCTTCGCGATCCTGCTGCGCGACCTGTTCACCGTCTACCGTGCCCACGTCCTCGGCACGGCCGACACCGTCACGCTGCCCGCCGCCCCCTCCTACGAGGAGCACGTGCGCGCCGCGGCGGCCGGCCGGGAGGCCGAACGGGAACGCGGACTCGCCTACTGGAAGCGCGAGTTGGCCGACGCCCCGACCGACCTCGCGCTGCCCGGACTGGCCCGCCCCGGCACCCGCCGCCGGCACCACGGCGGCCAGCTGCGCCAGTCGATCGGCGCCGACCTCGCCGAGCGGCTGCGCGAGCGCGCCAAGGGCGACGGACACACCCCGTTCTCCACCCTGCTCACGCTCTTCGCCGAACTGCTGCGCCGCCACAGCGGCCACCCCGAGCTGGTCGTCGGCACCGCCGTCGGCAACCGCCCGCCCGGCTTCGAGGGCACCGTCGGCATGTTCGTCAACACCGTGCCGCTGCGCCTGCGGCTCGACCCGGCCGCGCCCGGGACGGAGGCGGTGGACGAGACCACCGACGTGCTGTTCCGTGCCCTGCCGCACCAGGACGTGCCCGTCCAGGAGCTGACCCGCGCCCTCGGCCGGCACACCACCGGCGCCGACAACCCGCTGTTCAGCGTGATGTTCAGCGCGCACGACGCGCCGCTGCCGGACGTCCAGGCGCCCGGGCTTGAGGTGTCCCTGTACGAGGGGTTCAACACCGGCACCACCCGCTTCGACCTCGACCTGGTGCTGCTGCCCGACGACCGCCGGGTGGTCGGCGAGAAGCACGGCGCCGCCGGGATGACCCTGGTCTGGGACTACGACGCCGACCTGTTCGGCGAGGCGACCGCCGAGCTGCTCGCCGAGCGTCTGCTCGACCTGCTGCGCGCCTACCTCGACCGCCCGGACGCCCCGCTCGCCGACCTCGCCGCGTCCGCCGCCGAAGCCGCTCACGCCGCCGGAGCCCTGGCCGCCGCCGAAGCCGTCCACGCGGAAGCCCCCGAGCCCGCCGACCTCGACCCCGCGGCCGCCCACGACCCCACCGCGCTGGCCCTGCTGGCCGGCCCCGAACGGATCAGCTACGGCGAGCTCGACCGCCGGGTCGGCGAACTCGTCGACCGTCTGCGCGCCGCCGGCGTCGCCCCCGGCCAGCCGGTCGCCACCGTCCTGCCGCGCGGCGTGGACAGCGTCGTCGCCCTGCTCGCCTGCCTGCGCCACGGCGCGGTGTACGCCCCGCTCTCCGCCGAGGACCCGCAGGCCAGGCTGGCCCTGCTGCTGGAGCGGCTGGCCCCGGCCCTGGTGCTCGCCACCCGGCAGAGCGCCCTCGCCCTGCCCGGCAGCCTCACCCCGGCGCTGCTGGACGGCCCGGCGTTCCCCAAGGCCGAGCCCGCCGCGGTGTTCGACGGCGCCGCCTACCTCATCCACACCTCCGGCTCCACCGGCGTGCCCAAGCCGGTCCTGGTCGGCCGCGGCGCGCTCGCCCGCTACAGCACCGCCCTGGCCGCCCGGTACGGGCTGAGCCCCGCCGACCGGGTGCTGCTGTTCGCCCGCCCGTCCTTCGACGTGGCGCTGGAGGAGGTGCTGCCCTCGCTGGTCGCGGGCGCCGCCCTGGTGGTGCCGCAGCGCGAGGTGCCGACCGGGCCCGAGCTGGTCGCGGTGCTGGCCGCCCGCGGCGTCACCGTCGCCAACCTGCCCACCAGCTACGCCCTCGCCGTCCGCGCCGACCTGCGCGAGGCGCTGGCCGACGGCCGCTGGTCCCCGCGCCTGCTGGTGCTCGGCGGCGAGCGGCTGCCCGCGCGCGCCCTGCGCGGCCTGACCGACGGCACCTCCGTCACCGTCCTCAACGCCTACGGCGTCACCGAGGCCACCGTCACCTCCACCGTCCACACCGTCACCGCGGCGGACCTCGCCCCGGCCGACCCGGCCACCGCGGACCCCGACGCGGCGGACCCGGAGGGCGAGGCGGAGGACGCCGCCGAGATCCCGCTCGGCGCCGAACTGCCCGGCGTCCGGGTGCACGTCCTGGACACCGGCGGACAGCCGCTGCCGCCCGGCGCGGTCGGCGAACTCGCCATCGGCGGGGCCATGCTGGCCGACGGCTACCCCGGCCTGCCGGAGGTCACCGACGCCCGGTTCACCGCCGTCCCCGCCCTCGGCGGCGAGCGCGTCTACCGCACCGGCGACCGCGGCTACCGCGACCTCGCCGGCCGGCTGCGCTTCCTCGGCCGCCGGGACAACCAGGTCAAGCTGCGCGGCTTCCGGATCGAACTGGAGGAGATCGAGGCCGCCGCCTCCGCCGAGCTCGGCGGCCGCTCCTGCGCCGTCGTCCTGCACCACGACGAGACGGCCGGCCCGCGCCTGCTCGGCTACCTCGACGGCGGCCCGCAGCCCGACCAGACCGCCCTGCACGCGGCACTGGCCCGCCGGCTGCCCGCCGGCCTCGTCCCGGCGCAGTGGACGGCGCTCGCCGCCATGCCGCTGCTGCCCGGCGGCAAGCCCGACCGCGCCGCGCTGGCCCGGCTGGCCGCCGAGACGCCCGCCGCCACCACCGCCACCGCGCCGGAGCCGCAGTCCTTCACCGACCCCGGTCAGCTGCTGGTCGCCGAGGCCTGGCGCGAGGTGCTCGGCCACGACCGCTTCACCGCCGACTCGCACTTCTTCGAGGTCGGCGGCCACTCCCTGCTCGCCGCCCGGCTCGCCGCCTGGCTGGAGCCGCACCTGGGCAGCCGGCCCCAGCTGCGCACCCTGTTCCGGCACCCCGTCCTGGCCGACCAGGCCCGCGCCCTGACCGGAGGCGAGAAGTGAGCCTGTCCACCCCCTCGTCCGTCCTGGAAGCCGGCCACCGCGAGCTGGTGGACGCCTTCGAGACCTTCATCCGCCGCGAACTCGAACCGCTCGCCGCCGAGTTGACCGAGTCCGCCGAGCAGCCGCCGGCCGACCTGCGGGCCTACGTCCGCAAGCGCTCCGCCGCGCTCGGCTTCTACGCCGGCGACTACCCCGAGGAACTCGGCGGCGCCGACATGCCGTTCACCGCCGTCGTCCTGCTCCACCACGCCGCCGGCCGCAGCGGCTGCCCGCTCGCCCCCTACGCGCTGGCCGGCTCCGACGGCCCCAGCCCGCTGCTCCGGCACGGCACCCCCGAGCAGATCGAACGCCACCTCGTCCCGCTGGTGCGCGGCGAGCGCACCCGCTGCCTGGCGCTCACCGAGCCGCAGGCCGGCTCCGACGCGTTCCGGCTCACCACCACCGCCGTCCGCGACGGTGACGGCTGGCTGCTGAACGGCCGCAAGACCTTCGTCAGCAACGCCGAGCACGCCGACCTCGCGCTCGTCGTCACCGCCACCGACCTCGGCGACGGTGCCGGTCCGACCGCCGGCGCCACCGCCTTCGTCCTCCCGATGGACCACCCCGGCCTGCGGATCGGCCAGCGCTACGAGGGCATGTCCGGCGAGCCGTTGTTCGAGCTGGTGCTCGACCGGCTGCACGCCCCGATGCAGGCCGTGATCGGCGGCGAGGAGGGCATCGGCGCCGCCACCGCGCTCGCCATGGACAGCCTCTCCCGGGGCCGCCTGGTGGTCGCCGCGATGTGCAACGGCATCGCCGAGCACGCGCTGCGGCTCGGCGTCGAGTACGCCCGCGAACGGCAGGCCTTCGGCCACCGGATCGGCGACTACCAGCACGTCCAGGAGCACCTGGTGAGCACCCGCGCCGAGGTCGAGGCCTCCAAGCTGCTCACCCTGGCCTGCGCCCGGCTGGTCGACGACGGCACCGAGGCCCCCGAGAACGCCGCTCTCGCCAAGCTCACCGCCTCCGAGACCGCCGTCCGCGCGGTCGACCGCTCGCTCCAGGTGCACGGCGCCACCGGCTGGGTGCGCGGCCACCCGCTGGAGTTCCTCTACCGATACGTCCGGATGACCACCATCATCGAGGGGACCTCCGAGGTCCAGAAGGTGATCGTGGCCCGGGCCATGGGCCTGGGCTGAGCCCGCGCCGACGACCATCGACCGACGCCCGGAGGACCCGTCATGACCACCTTCCCGAACACCGACGCACCCGCCGACGCACCCGGCACGGCCGGCCTGCCCGGCCTGCTGCCCGGCAGCTCCGTCGCCTACGGCCGCCCGCACCACGACGGCGCCGTGCTCGACCTCTTCACCAGCTGGGCCCACCGCACCCCGCACGCTCCCGCCCTGATCGACGGCGACCAGGTGCTCAGCTACGCCGAACTCGACGGCCTCGCCGCCGACCTGGCCGAGGAACTGGCCGGCCGGGTGCACCCCGGCGACCTGGTCGGCCTCTGCCTCGACCACTCCGCCGCCCTGGTCGCCGCCACCCTGGCCGTCGCCAGACTCGGCGCCGTCCACCTGCCGCTCGGCCCGCGCCCCGGCGAGCGCCGGCTCCGGGCCGTCACCGAACAGCTCCGCCCGGTCTGCCTGATCGGCGACCCGGCCCTGCTGCCGCCCACCCACCGGGACGGGCCGCACCGCCCGCTCACCGCCCCCGGCGCGGCCGGTGCCGTCGCCGCCTTCGCCGCCGACCGGGCGGCCGCCGGCCGCGCCCCCGCCGGCACCCAGTACACCGTGCTCACCTCCGGCTCCACCGGCCTGCCCAAGGCCGTCGCGGTCGGCCAGTCCGCCTTCGGCGCCATGCTGCAGTGGTACCGCGAACTGACCGGACTCGGGCCGGGGGAGCGGCACAGCCTGCTCATCGGCGTCTCCTTCGACCCGCACGTGATGGAGCTGTGGGCCGCCCTCACCTCCGGCGCGGCGCTCTGCGTCGCCCCCGAGGCGGTCCGCTGGGACCCGGTCGCGCTCACCGACTGGTGGCGCACCGCCGGGATCACCGTCGGCGTCCTGCCCACGCCGCTCGCCGAGCCGGTCCTGGACCGGCCCTGGCCCGCCGGGCTGACGCTGCGCCACCTGACGATCGGCGGCGACCGGCTGCGCCGGGCACCCGGTCCGGACGTCACCGCGACCGTCCACAACGCCTACGGACCGGCCGAGGCCACCGTCACCACCACCGTGCACAGCATGGCCCCCGGCGCCGACCACGGCGCCGGCGCGCCGCCGATCGGCCGTCCGATCCCCGGCGCCGTCGTGCTGGTCACCGACCCGGACGGCCGGCCGGTGCCGCGCGGCGAGGCCGGCGAACTGCGGATCGGCGGCCAGGGCCTGGCGATCGGCTACCTCGACCCCGAGCTCACCGCCCGCCGCTTCGTCTCCGCCCCCGACGGGATCGAGGGCACCGACCTGGTCTACCGCAGCGGCGACCGGGTGCTGATGCGCCCGGACGGGGTGCTGGAGTTCCTCGGCCGGCTGGACGACCAGGTCAAGGTCAGCGGGGTGCGGATCGAACCGGCCGAGGTCGAGGCCGCGCTGGAGCGCGACCCCCGGGTCCGGCGCGCCGCCGTGGTGGCCGGCCAGGCCCCGGCGGGCGGCGCCCGGCTGCTGGCCTTCGTCCAGCCGGCGGCCGACGCGGTGGACGCGGCGGCCGTGACCGCCGTGACGGCCGCGGAACTGCTGGGCGCGGTCCGGCCCTGGCTGCCCGAGCAGGCCGTGCCGGGCGTGCTGCGGCTGGTCGACGCCTTCCCGCTGGACGCCAACGGCAAGATCGACCGCGCCGCGCTGCTCAAGGCCGAGGAGGCCGCCACCGCGACCGCCGCTCCGACCGGTCAGGCCACCCCGGCCGGCTCGGCCGACCTCACGCCCACCGAACGGACCGTGCTGCGGCTCTGCACCGGCCTGCTCGGCCGCGCCGACCTCACGCCCTCGGACAACTTCCTGGACGCGGGCGGGACTTCGGTCACCGCCGCCCGGCTGCTCGCCGCCCTGGAGGACGAGTGCGGGGTCCGGCTGCGCGCCCCGCTGCTGCTGCGCCAGCCCGACCTGCGAGCCGTCGCCCGGCTGATCGACGAGCGCCGCCCGGGCGCCGCCGCCGGCTGACCGGCCGCCTCCTCACTGTCGCAGGGCGCCCCGGCCCGCCGCCGGGGCGCCCGGAACGGACCCTCCCATGACCTCTCCCGCCCTCTCCGAAGCCACCACGGCGGCCACCGCCACCGTCACCGTCGCCGCCACCGTCCCGGTGCTGGTCGCCCGGCAGGCCGCCGAGCACCCCGACGCGCTCGCCGTCACCGACGGCACCACCGTCCTGACCTACCGGGAACTGGCGCTCTCCGCCCGGCAGTTGGCGGCCGAGCTGACCGCCCGCGGCGTCGCCCCCGGAACCGCCGTCGGGGTGCTCTGCGCCCGCGCCAGCCGGGTGGCCGTCGCCCACCTCGCCGTCTGGTGGGCCGGCGGCCACGTGGTCCCGCTCGATCCGGCCTACCCGGCCGCCCGGCTGACCGGGATGATCGACGACGCCGAGGTCCGGCTCACCCTCGGCGACAAGGCGCTGCTCGCCGACGCCGGCCTGGCCGAGGACCGTTCGCTGGTGCTCACCGAGACCGGCCCCACCGGCCCGGTCGGGAGCGGAGCCGACCCCGACCCCGTCACGCCCGACCCGGACGCCGCCGCGATCGTCTACTTCACCTCCGGTTCCACCGGGCGCCCCAAGGGCGTCCTGGTGCCGCACCGCGCCGTCGCCGAGCTGGTCACCGCCCCCGACGGGATCACCCTCCGCCCCGGCGACCGCATGCTGGTCCGCACCTCGGCCGGCTTCGACCTCGCCACCATGGAGCTCTGGGGCCCGCTGGCCAACGGCGCCGCGCTCGCCGTCGTGCCCGCCGAACGCCCCACCGCCGAGGACCTCGCCCGGGACGTCGAACGGTTCGGGGCCACCCACGCCGTCCTCGCCACCGCCCTCTTCCACCAGCTCGCCGCCCGCCAGTCGCGGATCTTCGGGGTGCTGCGGACCGTGGTCGTCGGCGGCGAGGCGCTCGCCGCCGAGCACGCGGGCGCCGTGCTGCGCACCTTCCCGTGGCTCGACCTGGTCAACGGCTACGGCCCGACCGAGGCCACCACCTTCGCCACCCTGCACCGCGTCCGGCCGGCCGACTGCGCGGGACCGGTCCCGATCGGCCGGCCGTTCGGCGGCACCCGCACCGCCGTCCTCGACCCGGAGCGCCGGCCCGTCCCGGACGGCGCCCGCGGCGAGCTCTGGCTGAGCGGCCGGCTGGCGCTCGGCTACCTGGGCCGGCCGGAGCTGACGGCGGAGCGGTTCGTGGAACTCCCCGGCCTCGGCCGGGCCTACCGCACCGGCGACCTGGTCTCCCGGCGGCCGGACGGCGGCCTGGAGTTCCACGGCCGGCTGGACGACCAGGTGAAGGTCCGCGGCTTCCGGATCGAACCGGGCGAGGTCGAGCACGCGCTGCGGAGCCTGCCCGAGGTCGCCGAGGCGGCCGTCGTGGTCCGCCGGGCGGGCCGGGAGGACGCCGCGCTCACCGCCTGCGTGGTCCCCGCCGAGGGCGGCCGGCCCGCCCCCGAGGCGCTCCGCCGCCGGCTCGCCGACCGGCTCCCCGCCCACCTGGTGCCGACCGCCTGGGTGCTGCTGGACGCCCTGCCGCTCACCGGCAGCGGCAAGGTCGACCGCCGGGCGCTGGCGGCCGAGGGCGAGGACGGCACCGGCGCGGGCGACGGCACCGCCGCCCGGCCCGCCGAGGCCCGGCCGCTGACGCCGATCGAACAGGAGGTCGCGGCCGCCTGGTCGCGCGCCCTGGAACGCGAGGTGACCAGGCCCGACACCGACTTCTTCGCCGAGGGCGGGCACTCGCTGCTCGCCATGTGGGTGGTGGACGACCTCCGCGAGGACCTCGGGGTCGAGCTGCCGCTCGGCGACTTCCTCGGCCACCCCACGGTGGCCGGGCAGGCCGCCCTGATCGAACGCGCCCTCCTCGCCGCCGAGGCCGACGACGCCACCGAGGCCACTGAAGTGACCGCAGCGGCCGCGAACGCCGAGGAGCCCGTCCGATGACCGCCCCCACCGACCGCGTCGACCAGGCCGAGCTGCTCCGCCGCGCCCGCCGCCGCACCGCCACCGCGGCCGTTGCCCCGGAGGCGACCAGGGCAGCCGCCCGCACCGCCGGCCCGGTCCCGTCCGGCACCGGCCCCGGCCCGGCCCCGCTCTCCCACGCCCAGCAGCGGATGTGGCTGATGGACCGCCTCGGCCAGGGCGGCCCCCGCTACCACGTCCCGCTCGCCACCCGGCTGCGCGGCCCGCTCGCCCTCGACGCGCTCGCCGCCGCCCTCACCGCCCTCACCGAGCGCCACCACGTGCTGCGCACCCGCTACGGCCACCGCGACGACCGGCCGTACCAGGAGGTGGCACCGGTCACCCCGGTCCCGCTCCCGGTCCGCGACGCGAGCCCCGAGGACGCCGCCGCCCTGCTGCACGCCGAGGCGGCCCGCCCGTTCGACCTGGCCACCGGCCCGGTCCTGCGCGCCCTGGTCCTCCGGCACGCCCCGGACGACCACACCCTGCTGCTGACCGTCCACCACATCGCGGTCGACGGCGGCTCACTGCCCGTCCTCGCCACCGAACTCGCCGCCCACTACGCGGCCGCCGTCGAGGGCCGCCCGCCCGGCCTGCCCGCGCCCACGCTCCAGTACGGCGACTACGCCCGCTGGGAGCGCGTCCACGACGACTGGTTCGCCACCGCCGCCGACGAGCGGGCCGCCCACCTCACCGGGGCCCGCCCGCTGTCGCTGCTGCGGCCCGTCCCGCCCGGCACCCCCGAGCGCCGGGCCGCCCTGCACAGCGCCCCGCTCACCGCCGCGACCGTCGACGCCCTGCGCCGGCTCGGCGCCCGGCACGGCACCACGCTGTTCGCCGTCGTGCTGGCCGCCGCCTTCGCCGCCCTGCGCACCGCCACCGGCGAACCCGACCAGGTGCTCGGCTGCGCCGCCGGCGGCCACCGCGCCCGGCCCGAACTGCGGCGGCTGATCGGCCTCCAGGTCAACACCCTGCCGGTGCGCGCCGGGCTCCCGGACGGCGACCCGGCCTTCACCGAGGTGCTGACCGGCGTCCGCGCGGCCCTGCTCGACGCCCAGACCCACCACGACGTCCCCTTCGACCTGGTCGTCGAACGGCTCGGCGCCGCCGCCCGGGGCGCCGACGGCACCCCCCTGCTCTCGGCCGGCTGCGACCTGGTCGCCCCGCCGGAGCCGCTCGCGCTCCCCGGACTCACCGCCGAGGCGGTCGAGGTCGACCTCGGACTCGCCAAGTTCGGCCTCACCCTGGTGGTCGAGGACGGGCCGCGCCCGCGCTGCCTGCTCCAGCACGACCCGGCCGCCCTGGACGAGCCCACCGCCCGCCGGCTGCACGAGGCCTTCGCCGGACTGCTCGACGCGGTGGCCGCCGACGCCGACCGGCCGCTCTCCCGCCTCCCGGGCACCCGCCTCCGCCTGGAACCGGCGGAGTCCGAGCATCCGGCCGTCACCGCCCTGCTGGCCGACCCCCGGGTGACCGACGCCGCGCTCCACCTCACCGCCCACGGGCCGGCCCTCGTCTACGCCAGCGTGCGCGGACCGGCCGCCCCCAGCGGTACCGAACTGCGCGCGGCGCTGCGCCGTGCCCTCGCGCCCGACCGGCTCCCGGCCGCCGTCACCCTGCTGGACACCCTCCCGCGCCGGCCCGACGGCACCCTCGACCCCACCCGCCTCCCCGGCGTCCCCGCCCCCGCCCCCGCGCACCTGGAGGAGGTCCGGGACGCGTTCGCGCAGGTGCTGGGCGAACGGCCGTCCACCGAGGGGGACTTCTTCGGGCTCGGCGGTCATTCGCTGTTGGCGGTGCAGTTGGCGGAGCGGTTGCGCGCGCGTACGGGTCTGCCGTTGACCGGGTTGGACGTGCTGGAGCAGCGCACCCCGCACGCCCTGGCGACCCTGCTGGCGGCCCGTGCCGACGAGCGTGACGCGCCGGCGCACCTGGAGGAGGTCCGGGAGGCGTTCGCGCAGGTGCTGGGCGAACGGCCGTCCAGCGAAGGAGACTTCTTCGGGCTCGGCGGTCATTCGCTGCTGGCGGTGCAGTTGGCGGAGCGGTTGCGCGCCCGCACCGGTCTGCCGTTGACCGGGCTGGACGTGCTGGAGCAGCGCACCCCGCACGCCCTGGCGACCCTGCTGGCCGCCCGCGACGCCGAACGGCGGGCCGCCGGCCCGCGTACCCGAGCGGGTGCCACCCGGGCCGGGACGGTGCTGCTCACCGGGGCCAGCGGCGGTGTCGGCGCCGCCGTGCTCCAGGAGCTGATCGCCCAGGGCCGCCCCGTGCGCGCCCTGGTCCGCCCCGAGTCGGCCCACCTGGTGGCCCGGCACGGCGTCGAGGTCGCCGAGGGGGACCTCGCCGACCCGGACAGCCTGCGCCGGGCGGTCGAGGGCGTGGACACCGTCATCCACGCCGCCTGCACCTTCACCGAGCACGCCGTCGACGTCGCCGCGATGCGCGTCCTGGTGGACGGCTGGCGCGGCACAGGCGGCTTCGTCTTCGTCAGCAGCATCGACGCCTACGGCCGCCCCGCGCCGGGCGAGGTCCCCGAGGGCGGCCCCTCGGCCGGGCCGGTCACCCCGTACGGCCGGGCCAAGCTCGACTGCGAGCGGATCCTGCTGGACACCCTGAACACCCCGGGCGCCGCCCGCGGCCCGGTCGCGGTGGTCCGCTCGCCGATCGTCTGGGGCCCGCACCGGCGGCTGCGCGACCAGCTCCGCTGGGGTTCGACCGGCGCGCTCTACCAGGCCGCGCTGGCCGGCCGCCCGATCGCCCTGCCGCCGGCGGACGCCCCGTGGACCGGCCTCGCCTGGGTCCACTCGGCGGCCCTCGCCCGGGCCGTCACCGGCTGCCTCGCCGAAGCACCGGGCCGGATCGTCAACGCGGTGACCGGCCACCTCTCCTGGGCGGACTTCAGCACCGAACTGGTCCGCCTGCTCGGCTCCGCCAGCCCCCTCGTGCCGTCCCCGGACGCCGACCCGGAGCTGCTGCGCCCCTGGCGCTACCGGGCCGACGCGCTGGCCGGGCCGCTCCGCCCGGAGCCCGGCGAGGACTGGCGCACCGTCCTCGCCGCGATGACCGCCTGACCGGGCCGCCCGCCCACACACAGCGGACACCCCGTGGGCCCGAGGCCCGACGGGGTGTCCGCTCGTGTCACCGCGGCGCTCAGTCGCGCCGCTCCCACCGGTAGAACTCGTGCGCCATGGCGTCCTTCGGCCCGCGCCAGGTGGCCGGGTCGTACGCCTGGACGTACGCGGTGAGCGCGTCGCTGACCGCCCGGAACTCGGGGTGGCCGACCACCTGGGCGACGGCCGGGCCGGGCGGCCGGTCCGCCTCGATCAGGTGCAGGTAGACGTCCCCGAACTGGAACAGGCTCCGCCCGGTGACGCCGATCAGCCCGGGGAGTTCGCCCCGGTCGGACTCGGCGAACACCTCGGCGATGCCGCCGGCCGCGTCCGGCTTCATCCGGGCGACGATCAGCGCGCGGTGGGTCCCCACAACAGCAGGCGAGCTCATCCTCAGACCTCCGCGGCCTTCTTCTCGACCTTCTCGCGGATCAGCTGGAGCTGGATCCGGGAGTTGCGGTTGATGTGGTTGACCATGCCGTCGTCGTCGACCGGCGCGGTGGGCTTCATGGCGAAGTCCTGCACCCAGCGCATCCGGGTGCCGGCCGGCACCTCCGAGTACTCCCAGTGGATCTCCATGAACTCGAACGGGCCGGGTTCGACCCGCCGGGCGTTGACCGCGAGCGAGGAGCGGTCGGTGGTGCGCTCGGAGACCCAGCTCCATACCTGGCCGTTCTCGTCGGGGTGCATGGTGAGCCGGAAGGTGACCTTGTCGCCCTCCCGGTCCAGCACCTCGACCGAGGCGTACTCGCTGAACAGCTGCGGCCAGTTCTCCAGGTCGTTGGTGATCTCCCAGACCAGGTCGAGCGGGGCCGCGATGACGATCTCGTTGTCGGTGTGTCCGGGCATCTCAGGCACCCGCCTTCGCGGTGACGACCGAGTTGACCAGCGCCAGGAACTCGGCCGGGGTCTTGGCCGACTCGGCGCCGTTGGTGACCTTGACGCCGTGCCGGTTCTCCAGTTCGCCGACCACGCCGAGCAGACCGAGGGAGTCCACGCCGAACTCGTCGAAGTCGGCGCCGGGGCGCTCCAGTTCGACCGGGTCGATGACGACGCCGGCCCGGGCCTGGATGAGCGCCGCGAGTTCGGGATAACTGAGGGTGTTGCTCACGGGATGTCCCTTCGGTAGTGAGCTCGGTGAGTGGGGGAGGGGTCGCTTTCCGGCCGTCTTCGGGCGGCTCCCGGGGCGGGCTCTCAGGCGGGATTTCCGCGCCGGAGCACCAGCGCCGAGTTGGAGCCCATCAGCCCCCGGCTGAGCACCAGCGCGGTGCGCAGTTCGGCCGGCCGGGCGCGGCCGGTCACCAGGGCCAGGTCGTGGGCGACCTCGGTGACGTTGGGGGTGGGCGGCAGCACGCCGTCCTCCATGGCGAGCACGGCGGCCGCGGTGTCCAGCAGCGGGGCGCCGCAGTAGGCCCGCCCGGTGCCGGACTTGGGCGCGGTGACCGGGACCCGCTCGGCGTACGGGCCGAGCGCGTCGGCCAGGGCGAGCGCCTCGGCCCGGTCGGCCGCCGGGACGCCGAGGGCGTCGGCGAAGACCACGTCGATCTCCTCCGCCGGGATCCGGGCCTGGTCGAGGGCGATCCGGATGGCCGCGGCCAGTCCCTCCCGGGACTCGGCCCACCGGGAGGCGCCGGTGAAGGTGGCGCCGTGCCCGGCCAGGTACGCCCGGACGGTGGCCCCGCGCCGCCGGGCGGTCCGTTCGTCCTCCAGCAGCAGCATCGCGCCGCCCTCGGCGGGGGCGAAGCCGGCCGCGTCGGGGGAGAACGGCAGGTAGGCCCGGTCGGGCCGGTCGGCGAGGCTGAGCTCGGGGTAGCCGAGCTGGCAGACCATCGAGTACGGCGCGAGCGGGGCCTCGGCGGCGCCGGCCACCACCGCGTCGGTGCCGCGTTCGACGGCCCGGGCGGCGTGCGCGAGGGCGTCCAGGCCGCCGGCCTCGTCGCTGGCGACCACCCCGCACGGGCCCTTGTACCCGCCGCGGATCGAGACCTGGCCGGTGCTGGCGGCGTAGAACCAGGCGATGGACTGGTAGGGGCCGACGAACTGCGGTCCCTTGCCCCAGAGCTGCTGGAGCTCGCCCTGGCCGAACTCGCCGCCGCCGGAACCGGCCGCGGTCACCACGCCGACCGCGTACGGCTGTTCGGGGTCGGCGAGGTAGCCGGCGTCCGCCACCGCCTGGTCGGCGGCGGCCATCGCGTAGTGCGTGAAGCGGTCGGTCTGCACCAGGTAGCGGCTGTCGATGACGGCCTGCGGGTCGAAGTCCCGCACCTGGCCCGCGATGCGCAGGGGGAGGTCCGCGCAGCCCTCGCGGGATATCCGGTCGAGGACGCTCACGCCCTGCCTGGTGGCCTTCCAGAAGGCGTCGGCCCCCACGCCGTTCGGCGCCACCACGCCCAGGCCGGTGATCACCGCCCGGCGGTCCTGTTGACGTGACGTCATGGATCTCACCCCGTTCTTGTCAGCACGACGGCGGACTGGAATCCGCCGAATCCGCTGCCGACCGAGAGGATGTGACGCAGCGGCAGCTCGCGCGCGGTGCGCGGGACGTAGTCGAGGTCGCACTCCGGGTCGGGCGTCTCGTAGTTGGCGGTCGGCGGCACCACGCCGCGGTCCAGCGCGAGGGTGCAGGCGACCACCTCGATCGCGCCGATCGCGCCGAGCGAGTGCCCGACCATCGACTTGATCGAGCTCATCGGCGTCCGGTAGGCGTGGTCGCCGAGCGAGCGCTTGACGGCGGCCGTCTCGTGCCGGTCGTTCTGCTTGGTGCCGGAGCCGTGCGCGTTGACGTAGTCGACGTCGGTGCGGTCGACCCGGGCGTGGTCGAGCGCGTGGTCGATCGCCCGGGACATCTCCAGCCCCTCCTGGGTGAGGCCGGTCATGTGGTAGGCGTTGCCGAAGGTGGCGAACCCGCCGATCTCGCCGTAGATCCGGGCGCCGCGCCGGCGGGCGTGCTCCAGTTCCTCCAGCACCAGGACGGCGCCGCCCTCGCCGAGCACGAACCCGTCCCGGTGGGCGTCGAACGGCCGGGAGGCGTGCTCCGGGTCGTCGTTGCGCTCACTGGTCGCCTTGATGGCGTCGAAGCAGGCGACGGTGATCGGCGAGATCGGCGAGTCGGAGGCGCCGGCGACGCAGATGTCGGCACGCCCCTCCTCGACCGCCTGGAAGGCGTAGCCGATCGCGTCGAGGCCGGAGGTGCAGCCGGTGGAGACGGTCTGCACCGGGCCGTGCGCGCCGGTCCGTTCGGCGACCGCCGAGGCGAGCGTGCTGGGCGCGAAGGCCCGGTGCAGCTGCGGCTCGGCGTGCCGGTGGTCGACGTCCCAGCGGGCGCCGCCGGCGCTGACCAGGGCGTAGTCGTGTTCCAGCCGGGTGGTGCCGCCGACGGCGGTGCCGAGCGAGACGGCGATCCGCCACGGGTCCTCGGCGGCCAGGTCGAGGCCGGCGTCGGCGATCGCCTCGTCCGCCGCCACCATCGCGAACTGGACGTAGCGGTCGGCCCGTTGGACGTCGTCCGGGCCGAGCCCGTGCGCCGCCGGGTCGAAGTCGCACTCGGCGGCGATCCGGGAGCGGAACCCGGCGGGGTCGAAGAGCGTGATGCCCCGGGTCGCCGTCCGCCCGGCGGTGAGCAGGTCCCAGAACGCCGGGACTCCGATCCCGCCGGGCGCGACCACGCCGATTCCGGTGACGGCGACCCGTCGCCGGCTCACGAGGCCACCTTGGCGGGTTCCGGCGGGCCGGGGTGGACCGCCGCCCTCTTCTCCTGAGGCGCGGTCGTTTCCTCGGTGTCCACGTGGCCGAGCTCGGGGCGGGGCGCCAGCGGGCCGAGGTGGAAGACCATCTTGGCCACGTCGTCGCCGACGTTGCGGAACCGGTGGCGCATGTTGATCGGGATCATCAGGCCCTGCTCGGGCTTGAGGATCCGGGTCTCGCCGTCCAGGTCCACCTCCAGGTCGCCGCTGACGACGAAGACGAACTCCTCGGAGTACGGGTGGTAGTGCTCGCCGATCCGCTCGCCCGGCTGCACGATGGCCAGGCCCATGAACCCGCTGGTCGCGCCGCAGGTGGTCGGGGTGAGCATGGCGCGCAGGTCGCCGCCGCGCCGGCGGTTCTCCGGTGCCTCGGAGACGTGCACGATCCGTGGGTACTGCGTGGACATGGTTTCTTCCTTACCGAGGAGGGGAGCCGGGCAGCAGGGCCGAGAGGCGTGTCAGGGTCGTCAGGAGTCCTGCGAGGTGCGGTCGGTGACCGGGTTCATGGCGCGGGCCGCGAGGAAGGCGTTCAGCCCGGCGACGGTCCGCAGGTCGCCCTCCGGGCCGAGGTCGAGCAGTCGGCCCAGGACGGCGGCCTCGCGTTCGCCGGCCACGCCGAGCGCCGCCGCCGGGTCGGCCTCGGCCGGGACCCGCAGGTCCACCAGGCGGACGACGACGTCGTCGCGGTGGAAGACGGTGCTCGCCGCGACCGGGCCGGTCGGGTCGGCGGTGGCGAGGTTGTCGTGGTCGGCGAGCAGGTCGGCGACGGCCTGGCCGTCGCCCGGCCGCACCGGGTAGAGCACGGCGTGCCGGTGCAGCCGCCCGGAGGCGGGCGAGCCGGCGATCGCCTGGTGCTCGGCGGGCAGCGCGGCCCGGGCGAAGAAGGCGCGCGCGGCCTGCGGGTCGCCCAGCTGGCGGGCCTCCTCCAGGTACGGGTTGATCGCCTCCTCGACGGCCCGGACCTCGGGCTGCATGGCGACGTGCCGCAGCGCGTCGCCGAGGCTGCCGATCACCTCGACCGCGCGGACCACCCGGTTGCCGTGCATGAACAGCGAGGTGCGGCGCAGCCGGGTGTGCTCGTCGACCTCGGCCCGGGGGGAGGTGTAGCCGGACAGGATCCGGGCCACCTCCGGCTCGCTGCCGGGCTTGACGGTGAAGGTGAGCGCGTGCCGGACCACACCGTCCGGGCCGGGGTCGGCCTTGGGCGGGCCGGCCTGTCCGGCCGGGGCGGTGCGCGGCAGGTCGGCCGGCACCTCCAGCGGTGCCCGGGTGCCGGTGGCGCCGGCCGCCGAGGTGTCGCGCAGGACGGCGTAGCGCAGGGAACGGAAGGTGTCGCTGACGCAGCCGTGCATCGGCTTGACCATCTCGCGGTGGGCCGGGCTGTCCACCCACTCCAGGAAGGTCTCCTGGTCGCTCCACTCGCTGGTGATCAGCCACTGCCGGGGGTCGTTGATGGACTGGCAGAGCTGGTCGCTGATGTGGCCGGGGACCGAGGCCACCTGGTGCCGGAGCTGCTCGTACACGTCCATGAAGCGCTGCTGGGCGCCGTCCTGGATCTCCAGCATCAGCACCACCCGCAGGCGGGTCTCGGAGTCGGCGTGCTGCCGTGCGGGCGGTTCGGACAGAGTCGTCATGATCCACTTTCTGCTTCTGGGCCGCACGCGTCGGGGGCCGGGTGCGGCGGCTCCGGTGCCGGCGGGACCGGATGGGCCTGCGGCGGGAGGGGTGGTGCGGTGGCGTTCGGCCGGGAGGTCGGCGCCAGGCCTGAGGTCGATCGTGCGCGGCGGGCCCGGGTGGCGCGAGATATGCGGGCCATCCGGGCGAAGCGGCGGCAGAACGACCCCGCCGCGGGGGATGGAAGGACCGGGCCGCCGTGTCCGCGCGGCCCGTCGAGGGTGCCGCCGAGCCGCCCTGAAGGCTCCCAACTCCCGTACAGGCTGGAGCAATTGATGAATCCGAAGGTTGACGACCGGGTGCCGGTGCTGATCGTCGGCGGCTCGCTGGTCGGGCTGTCGGCCTCCCTCTTCCTGGGCCGACTGGGTGTCAGGCACCTGCTGGTCGAGAAGCACGCCGACACCTCGCATCACCCGCGTGGCCGAGGCAACAACGTCCGGACGATGGAGCTGTACCGGGTGGCCGGGATCGAGTCGGCGATCCGCGAGGCGGCCTCGGTCCTGGCCCCGAACCACGGCATCCTGCAGGCCCCCTCGCTGACCGGCGAGGAGCAGGAGTGGCTGTTCCGGGAGATCGACCCGGGCGGGCGGCTGGCCCGGTTCAGCCCCAGCTCCTGGTGCCTGTGCAGCCAGAACGACCTGGAGCCGGTGCTCCTCCGCTCGGCCCGCGAGCTGGGCGCGGACGTCCGCTTCGCCACCGAGCTGGTCTCCTTCGAGCAGGACGCGGACGGGGTGACGGCGCTGCTGCGCAGCCGGGAGACCGGGGAGGAGCGGGTGGTCCGGGCGGAGTACCTGATCGCGGCGGACGGTCCGCGCAGCCCGTCCCGGGAGCGGCTGGGGATCGGGCAGAGCGGGAAGGGCGAGCTGTTCCACAACGTCAGCATCACGTTCCGGGCGAAGCGGCTGGCGGAGGTGGTGGGGGACCGGCACTTCATCGCCTGCTACCTGACCGACCCGGAGGCGGACGGCGCGCTGCTGCCGGTCGACAACCACGAGGAGTGGGTGTTCCACGCGCCCTGGCACCCGGAGCACGGCGAGCCGCTGGAGGCGTTCACCGACGAGCGCTGCGTGCGGCACATCCGGGCGGCGATCGGGATGCCCGACCTCGACGTGGAGGTGACCGGGAAGGCCCCGTGGCACGCGGCCGAGCGGGTCGCCGACCGCTACTCGGCCGGGCGGGTGTTCCTGGCCGGGGACTCGGCGCACGAGATGTCCCCGACCGGCGCGTTCGGCTCCAACACCGGCATCCAGGACGCGCACAACCTGGCCTGGAAGCTGGCCGCGGTGCTGTGCGGCTGGGCCGGTCCGGAGCTGCTGGAGTCGTACGGGCGGGAGCGCCGGCCGGTGGCCCGGGTGACCGGTGAGCGCGCCTCGGCCCGGTCCGCCGAGCACAGCCACCCCGGGTACGCGGTGGTGCCGGGGGTGGGCCGGCAGGCCGGGGTGCTGGCGGTGGCGCTCGGTTACCGCTACCCGGACGGCGCGGTGGCCGGCGGCGATCCGGCCGGGCCGGTGGTGCCGGAGGCCTTCGAGTCGGCGGGCGAGCCGGGCAGCCGGGCGCCGCACCAGTGGCTGCTGCGGGCGGGGGTGAAGCTGTCCACCCTCGACCTGTACGAGCAGGCGATGGTGCTGCTGACCGGCCCCGCGGGCGCCCCCTGGCACGCGGCCGCCCGGCGGGCGGCGGACCGGCTGGCCGTCCCGCTGGACGCCTACCGGATCGGCAGCGGCGCGGCGGACGACCTGGCCCCGGAGCCGGGCTCCGACTTCGCCGCGCTGCACGGCATCCGTCCCGACGGCGCGCTGCTGGTCCGCCCGGACGGCTTCGTCGCCTGGCGCTCCGAGGGCCCGGCCGAGGACCCGGAGGGCGCCGTCGAGCAGGCCCTGCGCACGGTCCTGTCGCTGTAGCCGGGGACGCGTGAAGGGGCCCGCCGGTTGAGATACCGGCGGGCCCCTTCACATGATCGGCGGGGTCAGTGACCGCCCGCGTCGACCACCTCGACGTCCTCGATGTTCTGCTCGATGATCTCGGCCGGCAGCGCGACCCGGATCGCCCAGAAGTAGATCGCCAGCGAGAAGACGGCGACGCCCACCATGTCCCACCACATCGGGATCCGGCCGGTGCCCTCGCCGAAGCCGCCCTGCCAGGAGATCAGGCCGAGGCCGAGCAGGTAGACCGGCAGCCACTGGGCGGGACGCCAGTCCATCCGCGGCGCGTTCGGCAGGCCGCGGCCCTTGGCGTAGGCGGCGTAGCTGCCGAGCAGGACGTAGCCGATCACGATCGCGATGCCCAGGCGGGACAGGGTGTGCCAGCCGGACCAGTAGATGATGAGGCTGGAGACCACGAAGGAGACCGGGGCGATGGCCGCGCCGCCGGGCAGGCGGTACGAGCGCTCGCGGTCCGGCAGCCGGCGGCGCAGGGCGCCGAAGGCCAGCGGGGCGCCGGCGTACATCAGCACGCTCGCGGAGACGATGAAGCTGACCAGCTCCTGCCAGCTCGGGAAGGGCAGGAAGCAGATGACGCCGGTGACGAACGACATGATCAGGCCGAACCACGGCACGCCGCGCTTGTCGACGCGCTCGAAGAGCTGCGGCGCGTAGCCGTTCTTGCTCAGGCCGTACGCGATGCGCGAGGTCGAGGTGGTGTAGATCAGGCCGGTGCCGCCGGGGGAGACGATGGCGTCGAAGTACAGCACCCAGGCCAGCCAGCCGAGGCCGACGAGCGTCGCGAGGCCGGCGAACGGGCCCTCGATGCCGGGGAAGTCCAGCTTGTCCCAGCCGTTGGCGAAGGAGGCGGCGGGCAGCGCGGCGATGAAGACGACCTGGAGCAGGACGTAGATCACGGTGCCGATGGCGACCGAGCCGAGCACCGCGCGGGGGATGTCGCGCTTGGGGTTCTTGCTCTCGCCGGCCAGCTGGATGGCCTGCTCGAAGCCGAGCAGGGCGAAGATGATGCCGCTGGCGCTGACCGCGGTCAGCACGCCCTTGATGCCGAACGGGGCGAAGCCGTGCGAGGTGAAGTTGGAGCCGTGGAAGTTGGTCACGGCCAGCACGAAGATCGCGAACAGCGGGACGAAGATCTTCAGCCAGGTGGTGGCGCTGTTGGTGCGGGCGAGCACCCGGACGCCGAGGAAGTTGACCGCGACGAACAGGCCCATCAGCAGCACGGCGATGACGAAGCCGCTGGGGGTGAGGGTGCCGTTGTCGTTGAGGAAGCTCTTCGCGAACTCCCAGTGCCCGGCGTAGCCGATCATCGCCTCGACCTCGATCGGGGCGACGGTGGCGGCCTGGAGCCAGGAGAACCAGCCGAACGACATGCCGGCCAGGCCGCCGAACGCGTAGTGCGGGTAGCGCGCGGTGCCGCCGGCGACCGGGAACATGCCGCCGAGCTCGGCGTGCACGAAGGCGAGCAGCACGATCGCGACCGCGCCGATGCCCCAGGAGATGAGCGCTGCCGGTCCGGCGACGACGACGGCGTTCTTCGCGCCGTAGAGCCAGCCGGAGCCGATGATCGAGCCGACCGAGGCCCACATGAGGCCGATCAGTCCGACCTCGCGGCGGAGCGACCGGTGGGTGGTGGTGCCGGTGTCGGAGCCGGTGCTCGTGCCGGGCGGGGTGAGCTGGTTGAGGGAGGCCATGCGCAATCTCTCTAGGCTGTGGGAGCTCCGAAGCGGAGCGCGGAGAGTTGCCACACAGTAGGCGTATGCAGAGACCTCTGCACAGATTTCATTACCGAATGTTTACCTGTTTCGCCGGATATTCCCGCAGGTAGGAGGCTGTCTGTTCATGTGCCCGTTACGTGACCGGCGAGTAGTTTCGGTATTTGAGCGCGAATTGAGCTTCGCTTGTCGATCATGCAATATGGACGCTGAATAGAGTCATACACATGGCGTCAACCGCATAATGATGCTCCCCCGGAGGAGTGAGGCGGCCTGTCGCCCGGGTGGTTCGTCGGCTACGGTTTCGCACCACCGCGGCACAACGTCGTGTCCGCGCGCTCTGGACCCCCTCTCAAGGTGCGCGCAGATGAAACTCACCCCGCATGAGCAGGAGCGCCTGCTCGTCCACGTGGCCGCCGAGGTCGCCCGGGCCCGCCGGGCCCGCGGCTTACGGCTCAACCACCCCGAAGCGGTCGCCCTGATCACCTCGCACGTCCTCGAAGGCGCCCGGGACGGCCGGACCGTCGCCGAGCTGATGGACTCCGGCCGCCGGGTGCTCACCCGGGACGACGTCATGACGGGCATCCCCGAGATGATCCCCGACGTCCAGGTCGAGGCCACCTTCCCGGACGGCACCAAACTGGTCACCGTGCACGGACCGATCCGGTGACCGGCGCCGCCGGGCCGCCCGCCCCCGACGATCCGATCCCCGGTCAGATCCTGTACGGGGAGGGCGAGATCGGACTCAACGACGGCCTGCCGGTGACCCGGCTGACCGTCCTCAACGGCGCCGACCGGCCGGTCCAGGTCGGCTCCCACTACCACTTCGCCGAGGCCAACCCCGGCCTGGAGTTCGACCGGACGGCCGCCCGCGGCCACCGGCTCAACATCCCGGCCGGCACCGCCGTCCGCTTCGAACCGGGCATCCCGGTCGCCGTCGAACTGGTCCCGCTGCGCGGCCGCCGCGTCGTCCCCGGACTGCGCGGCGAGACCGGAGGGCCGCTCGATGACCACCGCTGACCACCCCGGCGGACCGGCCCTGCGGCTCGGGCGGCAGCGCTACGCCGACCTCTACGGGCCCACCACCGGCGACCGGATCCGGCTCGGCGACACCGACCTGCTGATCGAGGTCGAGGAGGACCGCTGCCGCGGCGGCGACGAGGCCGTCTTCGGCGGCGGCAAGGTCATCCGCGAGTCGATGGGCCAGGCCCGCACCAGCCGCGCCGAGGGCGCCCCGGACACCGTGATCACCGGCGCCGTGGTGCTCGACCACTGGGGCGTGGTCAAGGCCGACCTCGGCATCCGGGACGGCCGGATCACCGCCCTCGGCAAGGCCGGCAACCCCGACACCATGGACGGCGTCCACCCCGGCCTGGTGATCGGCCCGGAGACGGAGGTGATCTCCGGCAACGGCCGCATCCTGACCGCCGGCGCCGTCGACACCCACGTCCACCTGATCTGCCCGCAACTCGCCGACGAGGCCCTCGCCTCCGGGGTCACCACCCTGGTCGGCGGCGGCACCGGACCGGCCGAGGGCAGCCGGGCCACCACCGTCACCCCCGGCGGCTGGCACCTCGGCCGGATGTTCGCCGCCCTGGACGACCTCCCGGTCAACATCGGCCTGCTCGGCAAGGGGAACACCGTCAACCCGGCCGCCCTGCACGACCAGCTGCGGGCCGGCGCGCTCGGCTTCAAGATCCACGAGGACTGGGGCGCCACCCCCGCCGCGATCGACGCCTGCCTGCGGGTCTGCGACCTCAGCGGCGCCCAGCTCGCCCTGCACACCGACACCCTGAACGAGGCCGGCTTCGTCGGCGACACCCTCGCCGCGATCGCCGGCCGCGGCGTCCACGCCTACCACACCGAGGGCGCCGGCGGCGGCCACGCACCCGACATCATCACCGTGGTCAGCCACCCCAACGTGCTGCCCAGCTCCACCAACCCGACCCGGCCGCACACCGTCAACACCGTCGACGAGCACCTCGACATGCTGATGGTCTGCCACCACCTGAGCCCCAACGTGCCGGAGGACCTCGCCTTCGCCGAATCCCGGATCCGGCCCTCCACCATCGCCGCCGAGGACGTCCTGCACGACCTCGGCGCCATCGCCATCATGGGCTCCGACTCCCAGGCCATGGGCCGGATCGGGGAGGTGGTGCTGCGCACCTGGCAGACCGCCCACGTGATGAAGGCCCGACGCGGCCCGCTGCCCGGCGACGGCCGCGCCGACAACCACCGGGCCCGCCGCTACGTCGCCAAGTACACCGTCAACCCGGCCATCGCGCACGGCCTGGACGGGGAGATCGGCTCCGTCGAACCCGGCAAGCTCGCCGACCTGGTGCTCTGGTCGCCGGCCTTCTTCGGCGTCAAACCCGACCTGGTGATCAAGGGCGGACAGATCGCCCGGGCCCAGATCGGCGACGCCAACGCCTCCATCCCCACCCCCCAACCCGTCCTGCCCAGGCCGATGTTCGGCGCCACCGGCCGCGCCGCCGCGCGCACCTCGGTGAACTTCACCGCGCACGCCGCGATCGAGCACGGCCTGCCCGAACGGCTCGCCGAACAGCTCGGCGTGGCCAAGGAGTTCACCGCGATCCGGGACACCCGGCGGATCGGCAAGGAGCACCTGGTCAACAACGACGCCCGCCCGGACGTCCGGGTCGACCCCGACACCTTCACCGTCACCATCGACGGCGAACCCGTCACCCCGCAGCCCGTCACCGAACTCCCGCTCACCCAGCGGTACTTCCTCTTTTGAGCGGCACCGAAACGGGCGGCAGCGGCGCCCTGGCGGCGCTGCTGCTGCTCGCCGACGGCCGCTTCCCGGCCGGCGGACACGCCCACTCCGGCGGCGCCGAGGCCGCCGTCCGGGCCGGCCGGGTGCACGACGGCCCCAGCACGGCCGCCTTCCTCACCGGACGGCTGCACACCACCGGCCTCACCGCCGCCGCCCTCGCCGCCGCGGCCGCCGGCGGCCAGGACCCCGCCGTCCTGGACGAGGCCGCCGACGCCCGCACCCCCTCGCCCGCCCTGCGCGCCACCGGCCGACGGCTCGGCCGCCAGCTGCTGCGGGCCGCCCGCAGCGGCGGGCCGCAGCCCGCCCTCGACCGGCTGGCCGCCGACTACCCCGGCGGCCCGCACCAGCCCGTCGTCCTCGGCACCGCCGCCGCGGCCGCCGGACTCACCCCCCTCCAGGCCGCCACCGCGGCCGCCCACGAGAGCGTCAACGGCCCCGCCACCGCCTGCCTGCGCCTACTCGGCCTCGACCCCTACGAACTCGCCGCCGTCCTCGCCCGCCTCGCGCCCGAGCTCGACGCCGTCGCCGCCCGGGCCGCCGCGGCCGCCGAAGCCGCCGCCCACGACGGCCCGGACGCGCTGCCCGCCGCCTCCGCCCCGCTGCTCGACGTCCACGCCGAACAGCACCACACCTGGAAGGTCCGCCTCTTTGCATCGTGACCACGCCGACCCCGTCGACGCCCCCGCCCGCCACAGCTACACCGAACCCGCCACCGGCGCCGTCCGCCGCCGCGCCCTGCGGATCGGCCTCGGCGGCCCGGTCGGCTCCGGCAAGACCGCCACCGTCGCCGCGCTCTGCCGCGAACTGCGCGCCGAACTCTCGCTGGCCGTCGTCACCAACGACATCTACACCACCGAGGACGCCGAGTTCCTGCTCCGCAACGCCGTCCTGCCGCCCGAGCGGATCACCGCCGTCGAGACCGGCTGCTGCCCGCACACCGCCATCCGCGACGACATCTCCGCCAACCTGGAGGCCGTCGAGGAACTGGAGGCCGCGGTCGGCCCGCTCGACCTGGTCCTGGTCGAGTCCGGCGGCGACAACCTCACCGCCACCTTCAGCCGCGGCCTGGTCGACCACCAGATCTTCGTCATCGACGTCGCCGGCGGCGACAAGGTCCCGCGCAAGGGCGGCCCCGGCGTCACCGGCGCCGACCTGCTGGTCGTCAACAAGACCGACCTCGCCCCGCTGGTCGGCGCCGACCTCTCGGTGATGGCCCGGGACGCCGCCGCCCAGCGCGGCACCCTGCCCACCGTGTTCTGCTCGCTCACCGCCGCCGACGGCGTCGCCCCCGTCACCGCCTGGGTCCGCGAGCGCCTCGCCGACTGGCGCGCGGCCCCCCGGTGACAGCCGCTCCGGCGACGGCGGGCCTGCGCGCCCACGCCCGGCTGCGCGCCGAGCCGGACGGGCGGGGCACCGTCGCCCTGCCCGTCCTGGCCGGCGCCGGACCGATCGCGCTGCGCCGCACCCGGGACACCGACGGCGCCGCCCACGTGGTGCTGATCGGCTCGATGGCCGCCCCGCTCGGCGGCGACCACCTCACCCTGACCGCCGAGGTCGCCGACGGCGCCGCGCTCACCGTCACCAGCTCCGCCGCCACCCTCAGCCTGCCCGGCCCCCAGCCGGGCCCGGCCCACCTCGCCGTCCACCTCACCGTCGGCGCGGACGCCCGGCTCGACTGGCGCCCCGAACCCGTGATCGCCGCGAGCGGCAGCCACCTGCTCCTGCACACCCGGATCACCCTCGCCCCCGGCGCCCGGCTGCGCTACCGCGAGGAACAGGTCCTCGGCCGCCACCACGACCGCGTCCGCGGCGCCGTCCCCGGCCGGCTCACCTCCCGCCTCACCGTCCGCCGGGCCGGCCGCCTGCTGCTCGACCAGCAGACCGACCTCGGCCCCGGCGCCCCCGGCTGGGACGGCCCCGCCGTCCTCGGCCCGCACCGCAGCACCGGCCAGCTCCTCACCGTCGGCCACCCGCCCCCGCCCGAGCCCCCGCCCGGCGCCGACGCCGTCCTCCTCCGCCTCCCGCCCCCCGACGCCGTCCTGCTCACCGCCGCCGCCCCCGACGCCCTCACCCTGCGCACCCTGCTCGGCGGCGGCGCGGCCCCGGCCTGATCCACCGGACGCGTCCTAACCTGGGGCGATGACCGACCGACAGCCCGGGCCGCGTCCGCCGGTCCGGTACCGACCGCTCTCACCGCTGCGCGAGCACCTGCGCGAGTCGTTCTGGTTCGCGCCGCTGCTCACCTGCCTCGCCGCCGTGCTGCTGGCCGGCCTGACCGCCGAGCTGGACGAGGCGGTGGTGTCGCAGACGGTCGCCGAGACCGGCTCGGCCGACGAGCTGATGCGCTTCAGCGGCGCCGCCAAGGCCGTCGTCTCGACGGTGAGTTCGGCCATGCTGACGTTCATCGGCGTGGTCTTCTCGATCTCCCTGGTCGCCCTCCAGATGGGCGCCAGCCAGTTCTCCCCGCGCGTCCTGCGGCTCTACGTCCGCAGCCGGCTCACCAAGGCCACCTTCTCGGTTTGCCTGGCCACCTTCCTGTTCGCCCTGCTGGTCCAGCTCAGCTACGACGACTCCACCGACCCGGCGAAGGTCACCTCCGTCCCGGTCTTCTCCGGCCTGGCGGCCGTCCTGCTGATCCTGCTCAGCCTGGCCCTGTTCGTGCTGTACGTGCAGTCCACCATGCGGCTGCTGCGGGTCCCGCACGTGATCGACCGGGTCGCGAACGAGTCGGTGACCGTGCTGCTCCACTACCGGCTGACGGCCACCGGCCCGCCGCCGCCCGCCGTGCCCGAGGACGCGCTCACCCTGCTGCACGAGGGCCGCTCCGGGGTGCTGCGGGACGTCAACATCGGGCGGCTGCTGCGGATCGCCCGCAAGCACGACGCGGTGCTCCACCTGGTGCCGCGGATCGGCGACTTCATCGCCCCCGGCACCCCGGTCGTGCGGGTGGCCGGCGACCGGCCACCGCCGCCGCGGCGGATCGCCTGGGCGCTGAACGTCGGCGTCGACCGCACCATGCACCAGGACCTGAGCTTCGGCTTCCGCCAGCTGGTCGACATCGCGATCCGGGCGCTCTCCCCGGCGGTCAACGACCCGACCACCGCCGTGCAGTCCGTCGACCGGATCCACCAACTGCTAGCGATGCTCGTCCACGAGAGCTTCGGGGACCTCTCGCACCGGGACCGGGCGGGCGTGATCCGGCTGGTCGAGCCGGTGCCGGACTGGCGCAACGTGGTGGACCTCGCGTTCACCGAGATCCGGCTCTGCGGCGCCGGCCACCCCCAGGTGACCCGCCGGCTGGCCGCCGCTCTGGACGACCTGCTGCGCATCGCGCCGGAGCACCGCCGCCCCGAACTCCTGGAGCAGCGTGCCCTGCTGGACCGCGCGGTGGCGGCCGAGCTGACCGACCCCGAGGTGCGGTCCTTCGCCCTCCGCCCGGACCGCCAGGGCATCGGCTGAGTAAGCTGCCGTCCATGCGCTTCAAGATCCTGCCGCCGCCCGTCCGCTAGCGGGCGGCCCACTCCACGCACACCACCCCGGAGGCCCTGCCGCCGCCGGGTCGATGAGTGCCGCCCGCGTCACCGGTGGACCTCATCCGGCCGGGCCCCGCCCGGCACCCCGTCGTGGAGAACGAACGCATGACCACTCGACTCGCCGTGCCGGTCCGGCACGGCCTGCTGTCCATCTCGGCCGCCGCCGTCGCCTGGGGCGTGGGCGGAGCCGTCGCCGCGCTGCTCATGGGCGCCGCCGGGCTCGGCCCTGTCGCCGTCTGCGCCTGGCGGTTCGCCGTCGCGGCCGGCTGCCTCGCCCTGCTGCCCGCCGCCCGGCGGAGCGCCGCCGCCGCCTCGCCCCGCGCGGCCGTGCTGACCGGGCTCGGCCTAGCGGTCAGCCAGTGCGCCTACTTCGGCTCGGTCCGGTACGCCGGGCTGGGGCTCGGCACCCTGGTGACCATCGGCGCCGGCCCGGTGCTCACCAGCCTCGGCGCCCACCTGCTGCTCGGCGAGCGGCTGACCGGCCGGGCGGTGGCCGCCAACCTGCTCGCACTGGGCGGGCTGACCCTGCTGGTGGCCGCCCCGGCGGCCGGTCCGCGCCCGGTGCTCGGGGTCGCGCTCGCGGTCCTGGGCGGGGCCGGGCAGAGCGGGCTGACCCTCTGGGCCCGCGGCGGCGGCGAGGCGCGCGCCTCGACCGGCGCGTTCACCACCGGACTGCTCTGCCTGCTGCCGCTCGCCTGGGCGGAAGCGGCGGGCGGCGGTCTACTGCCGTCCACCGGGACGCCGCTGCTCACCGGCGCGGCGCTGCTGTTCCTCGGCACGGTGCCGACGCTGCTGGCCTACCGCTGGTACTTCGCCGGGCTGGCCGCCGTGCCGGGGGCCACCGCCGCCGTCCTGGTGCTGCTGGAGCCGGCCACCGCGGCCGTGCTCGGCGTCGCCTGCTTCGGCGAACCGCTCACCGCCGGTCTGCTGGCCGGCTCGGCGCTGCTGCTGACCGCGATCGCGGCGCTCACCCGGCGCCCCGGGTAACCGGTGGACGGCCCGCGCCCCCCTGGTCGGGTCAGGGGGAGCGCGGGCCGTCAGGGCACCGAGCGCAGGGCCGGCTGGGCCGGGACGAGCGCCCGCAGCACCAGGTCGACGTGGACGTGCGCGGCTCCGGCCCGGAGCAGCGCGGTGGAGACGGCGCGTAACTCCTCCGGCCCGGTGCAGGCCAGCCGGAGTTCGAGGTCGGCGTCGCCGGCCAGCGCCAGCCCGCTCTGCACCGCCGGGATCTCGGCGGCCAGCCGGTCGAAGTCGAGCGGCACCGGGCCGTAGCTCACCCGGGCGAGGGCCTGGAGCGGGCGGGCCGGTTCCGGCCGGGGTGCTTCGGGGACGAGGTGGAGCGCGCTCACCGGCGTTGGAGCCTTACGCCGGGGCGATGGGCGGCCGCCCCGCCGGCCACCGGTGTGACCGGTGGGGCGACCAGGCGCGGATCCAGGACGAGTTCCTCGACGCCGAGCGGCGCGGTGAGCGCGCGCAGCGCGGGTTCGCCGAGCTCGACGGCGGGCTGCTCCGGTCCGAGCAGCTCGGCCAGCGCGCCGGCGGAGCTGAAGGCGACGGCGCAGCGGCGGCCGTCGCGGAGGCGGAAGAGGCGGAGGGCGGTGGTGGGTCCGGTGGCGGTGACCGGGACGTGCCAGACGACGACGCGGGCCATGCGGGTGCTCCCGAGTGGTGGTGGGACCTGCCGGAACTGCTCCTCCGAAGCTAGGGCGACGGCGGGCGCCCGGTGAACCGTCCTGACGCAGCGTTGACCGAATGCAGCGGTGCGTTGACGAAGTCCTGACGGTCGGGTGCACCGCTGACCGGACAGGATTCCCTATCCTTCCCTATCGCTCCCTGTCTTCTGGTAGCTTGCGTAACGAAGAAATATCACGCGAGAGGGTGAGCGGTGCCGGAGTACTACTCGGTCGAGCAGGTCGCCGAACTGCTGGGTCTGCACGTCCGGACGGTCCGCGGCTACGTCCGCGACGGCCGGCTGCGGGCGACCAGGATCGGCAAGCAGTACCGGATCGCCCGTCCGGACTTCGAGGCGTTCACCGGCGTCGAGCCGGGCGGCCCCGAGTCCGGGGCCCCGGCGGCGCCGGCCGTCCCCGGCCCGCTGCACGTCGAGGCCTCCACCGTCGTCCAGATCGACGGCATCGGCACCCGGGAGGCCGTCCGGCTGTCCAACACCCTGGTGGCGCTGGTCTCCGGCCCGCGCGGCAACGCCGTCCCGGTGCGGGTGGAGTCCCTGCACAACGAGGAGCGCGCCACCCTGAAGCTGATCATCCTCGGCGACCCGGCCGACACGGCCGAGCTGCTCGCCGTCGTCCACTCACTGACCACGGAGAACCGTCATGTCTGAGTACTCCGCCACCGCCCCGGTCACCGCCCTGCGACTGCCTGCCGAGGGCCCGCCGATCCGCGACGAGGCCGCCGCGGCGGACGTCATCGCCGAGGTGTGGGCCCGCGACACCGCGTGGGCGGTCGTCCCGGCCGAGCGCTTCCCGGACGAGTTCTTCACGCTGGGCAACCGGATCGCCGGCGGCATCGTGCAGAAGTTCGCCAACTACCGGATCGGCCTCGCCATCGTCGGCGACATCTCCCGGCACACCGCGGCGAGCGGGGCGCTGCGCGACTTCGTCCGGGAGAGCAACCGGGGCGGACAGCTCTGGTTCCTCGCCGACGAGGCCGAGTTCGACGCCCGGCTGGCCGCCCGGAACCGCCGCGGCTGACCCGCTCCGCTTGCCGCGCGACCGCGCCGGGACGACCGTGGAGCTGATCCGTGGCGGGGGGAGGTGGAGCGGAGGGGCGATCACGAGATATCTTGACGTCAAGACGTTGGAGACGTGAAGCGGAGTACCGATGACTGACTCGACCATCATCTATACGCACACCGACGAGGCGCCGGCCCTGGCAACGTACTCGTTCCTGCCGGTGGTCCAGGCGTACGCCTCGACGGCGGGCGTCAAGGTGGAGACTCGCGACATCTCCCTCGCCGGGCGGATCATCGCGAGCTTCCCGGAGCGTCTGACCGAGGACCAGCGGATCGGCGACGCGCTCGCCGAGCTGGGCGCCCTCGCCAAGACCCCGGGCGCCAACATCATCAAGCTGCCCAACATCTCGGCCTCGATCCCGCAGCTCAAGGCCGCGATCGCCGAGCTCCAGGCGCAGGGCTACGCGCTGCCGGACTACCCGGACGACCCGCAGTCCGACGAGGACAAGGACGTCCGCGCCCGCTACGACAAGGTCAAGGGCAGCGCCGTCAACCCGGTCCTGCGCGAGGGCAACTCGGACCGCCGCGCCCCCGCGTCGGTCAAGAACTACGCCAAGACCCACCCGCACCGCATGGGCGCCTGGACGGCCGACTCCAAGACCAATGTCGCCACCATGGGCCAGAACGACTTCCGCTCCACCGAGAAGTCGACCGTGATCGCCGCGGACGGCGCCCTGCGCATCGAGCTGGTCGCCGCGGACGGCACCACCACCGTGCTGCGCGAGTCGGTCCCGGTGCTGGCCGGCGAGGTCGTGGACGCCTCCGTGCTGCGCGCCGCCGCGCTGAACGAGTTCCTGGCCGCGCAGGTCGCCCGCGCCAAGGCCGAGGGCGTGCTGTTCTCGGTCCACCTCAAGGCCACCATGATGAAGGTCTCCGACCCGATCATCTTCGGCCACGTGGTCCGCGCCTTCTTCCCGAAGACCTTCGCCGCCTACGGCGAGGCGCTGCTGGGCGCCGGCCTGAACCCGAACAACGGCCTGGGCGGCATCCTGGCCGGCCTGGACGCGCTGCCGAACGGCGCCGAGATCAAGGCCTCGTTCGACGCCGAGATCGCCGAGGGCCCGGCCCTGGCCATGGTCGACTCGGACAAGGGCATCACCAACCTGCACGTCCCGAGCGACGTCATCGTCGACGCCTCGATGCCGGCCATGATCCGCACCTCCGGCCACATGTGGGGCCCGGACGGCAAGGAGGCCGACACCCTGGCCGTCCTGCCGGACAGCAGCTACGCGGGCGTCTACCAGGCCGTCATCGAGGACTGCCGCGCCCACGGCGCCCTGGACCCGGCCACCATCGGCTCGGTCCCGAACGTCGGCCTGATGGCGCAGGCGGCCGAGGAGTACGGCAGCCACGACAAGACCTTCGAGATCGCCACCGCGGGCACCGTCCGCCTGGTCGACGCCGCGGGCGACGTCGTGCTGGAGCAGGCCGTCGAGCCGGGCGACATCTTCCGCTCCTGCCAGACCAAGGACCTGCCGATCCGCGACTGGGTGAAGCTCGCCGTCACCCGCGCCCGGGTCAGCGGCACCCCGGCGGTCTTCTGGCTGGACGAGAGCCGCGCGCACGACGCCGTCCTGATCGGGAAGGTCAAGACCTACCTCGCGGACCACGACACCACCGGTCTGCAGATCGAGATCAAGTCCCCGGTCGAGGCCACCACCTTCTCGCTGGAGCGGATCCGCCGCGGCGAGGACACCATCTCGGTCACCGGCAACGTGCTGCGCGACTACCTGACCGACCTGTTCCCGATCCTGGAGCTGGGCACCAGCGCCAAGATGCTGTCGGTCGTCCCGCTGATCAACGGCGGCGGCCTGTTCGAGACCGGCGCCGGCGGCTCCGCCCCGAAGCACGTCCAGCAGCTGGTCAAGGAGAACTACCTGCGCTGGGACAGCCTGGGCGAGTTCTTCGCGCTGGCCGCCAGCTTCGAGCACCTGGCCCGCACCACCGAGAACGCCCGCGCCCAGGTGCTGGCCGACACGCTGGACCGCGCCACCGGCACCTTCCTCAACGAGGACAAGTCGCCGAGCCGCCGCCTCGGTGGCATCGACAACCGCGGCAGCCACTTCTTCCTGGCCCTGTACTGGGCCCAGGAGCTGGCCGGGCAGACCGAGGACGCCGCGCTGGCCGAGGCCTTCGCCGGTCTCGCCAAGGCCCTCGGCGAGCAGGAGCAGGTCATCGTCGAGGAGCTCGTCGCGGTGCAGGGCTCCCCGGTCGAGCTGGGCGGCTACTACCAGCCGGACCCGGCCAAGGCCGCGGCCGTGATGCGTCCGTCGAAGACCTTCAACGAGGCGCTGGCCAACCTCGGCTGACCAGAGGTGAGTTGAACGACCCGGGAGGCCCCGGGGGTCCACAACGGACCCCCGGGGCCTCCCGGTTGTTACTCGCCCCGGCGCTCAGTGCCCCTCGCCCTCGGGGCGGGCCTGGCGGGGGAGCAGGAAGGCGACCGCGAAGGCGGCGGCGAGCAGTGCGGCGGTGAGCCCGTACGTCCGGCCGGCCGCGTGCTGGAAGCCGTCGGTGCCGGCCCAGCCGAAGAACGCGGTGCCGAGCAGGGCGACCCCGATCGAGCCGCCGAGCTGCTGCTGGGCGTTGAGCACGCCCGCGGCCGAGCCGGTCTCCTCCTCCTCGACGCCGGCCAGCGCGATGTCGAAGAACGGCGCCATGATCAGGCCGAGGCCGAAACCGGCGACGGCGAGCGCGGGGATCAGCCCCCAGCTGGTGAGGCCGGCGCCCCAGTGCTCGACCGAGGCCCAGAGCCCGAGCGCGCCGACGGCGGCGACGACCATGCCGGCGTGCAGTACCCGGCGGCCGTGCTTGGGCGCCAGGGCGGCGCCGGACAGCACGGCGCCGCCGACCACGCCGATCGACAGCGGGATCATCGACAGCCCGGCGTGCAGCGGGGTCCAGCCGAGGCCGATCTGCAGGTAGAGGGTGAAGACCAGCATCAGGCCGGAGAGCGCGGCGAAGAACACCAGCCCGGTGGCGAGCGCCGAGACGAAGGCCCGCTTGCCGAACAGCGAGGGCTCGATCAGCGGAGTGCCGCCCCGGCGCAGGACGTGCCGCTGGTGGAGCGTGAACAGCCAGAGGGTCGGCAGCGAGGCGGCCATCGCGACGAAGGTCCACAGCGGCCAGTCCAGCTCGCGGCCCTGGACCAGCGGGTAGACCAGCAGCAGGACGGCGAGGCTGAGCACCACGACGCCCACCGGGTCGAGCCGGGCGGTGCCGGCGGCGCGGGTACGGCGGTCGGCTGGCAGGATGCGGGTCGCCGCGAGGACGGTGAGCAGGCCGACCGGCAGGTTGATCAGGAAGACGGTCCGCCAGCCGAGGCCGAACCAGTCGGCGTCGGTGAGGTAGCCGCCGAGGGTGGGGCCGAGCACCGAGGAGAGGCCGAGGACCGGGCCGAACAGGCCGAAGGCGGCGCCCATCTCCTTGGGCGGGAACATCTCCTTGATGATGCCGAGGCCCTGCGGGATCAGCAGCGCGGCGAACAGGCCCTGCACGGTGCGGGCGGCGATCAGGGTGCCGGCGCCGGGTGCGGCCGCGCAGAGCACCGAGGCCAGCGTGAAGCCGGCCGCGCCGACGGTGAACAGGCGCTTGCGGCCGAAGAGGTCGCCGAGCCGGCCGCCGGTGATCAGCAGGACGGCGAAGGCGAGGGTGTACGCGGCGGAGATCCACTGGATCTGCGCGTCGCTGCCGCCGAGGTCCCGCCGGATGGCGGGCGAGGCGACGCCGACGATCGTGGTGTCGAGGAGGTCCATGATCTCGGCGGCCAGGATGACGGCGAGGCCGGCCCAGCGCAGCCGGTAGCCGGTGGGCGGGGTCCCGGTGGACCGAGGAGGGGCGATCTGACTGGTCATGGGTGTGTGCACTCCGGAATCAGAGCGGAATCAGCGCGGAATCAGCGCGGGTGACGAACGGCGTTCGCCATAACGAACACTGTTTTTCTCAACGAACAGTGTTCTCCCATGGAACGGTGTTCGTGTCAAGTAATCTGGGACCCGTCACCGACCACGAAGGAGCCCCCATGACCAGTGCCGCCTCGCGACCCGGCTGGCCCGATCAGTGGCGGGAGAAGGCGAAGCCGGCCCCCCGGCGCCAGCCGCTGAGCCGGGAGCGGATCGTCGAGGCGGCCCTGCGGATCGTCGACACCGAGGGCATGGACGCGCTCAGCATGCGGCGGGTCGGCCAGGAGCTCGGCACCGGCGCGGCCAGCCTCTACGCCCACGTCGGGAGTAAGGAGGAGCTGGTCGAGCTCGTCCTGGACCTCGCCTACGCCGAGATCGAGCTGGAGCCGGCCGACCCGGCCCAGTGGCAGGAGCAGATCAAGCGCCTGCTGCGGCGCTCCCGCCAGGTGCTGCTCTCGCACCGGGATCTGGCCAAGGCCGCGGTGGTCGCCAACGTCCCGGTCACCCCGCACGCGATGGACATCGCCGAGGCCATGCTCGGGATGCTGCGGGCCGGCGGCCTGGACGCCCAGACCGCCTCCTACGGGGTCGACCTGCTCGGGCTCTACACCACCGCGACGGCGTACGAGGCGTCCACCCGGGGCGGCGGGAACACCGAGGAGTTCACCGGGCGGATCCGGGACTACTTCGCGACCATCCCGGTCGAGCGCTACCCGCTGATCACCTCGATGGCCGTGTCGCTCACCCGCAACGTCGGCGAGGAGCGCTTCGAGTTCGGCCTGGACATCCTGGTCGCCGGCCTCGCCCGGCAGGCGCCGGAACAGGCCCGCTGAGGCCCGGAGCGGCGGCACGGGCCCCGGAGCGGCGGAACGGGCCCGGGAACGACGGAACCCCCGTCCGACGGTGGTCGGACGGGGGTTCCGGGGTGCTCCGCTGTTGCCGGGGCCTCAGCCGGCGTCGGCCGCCGGGCGCTGGCTGCGCTTGTCCAGCGAGGCCAGGTAGGCGTTGTACGCCGCCAGCTCGGCGTCACCGCTGCGGTCCTCGGCGCGGTCCCGGCGGCGGGACACCCGCTCCTCCGAGCGCATCCACTGGTAGACCAGCGCGATCAGCACGATCGCGGTCGGGATCTCGCCGAACGCCCAGGTGATGCCGCCGGCCAGCTTCTGGTCGGCCAGCAGATCGGTGCCGGGCGGCGCGCTCTCGGTGGTGAAGGTCTTCACCAGCTGGTGGTTGGCCATCATCACCGCGACGCCGAAGAAGGCGTGGAACGGCATCCCCATGAACAGCTCGATGATCCGCATCACGTGGCTCGGCCGGTGCGGGCCCGGGTCCACGCCCATGATCGGCCAGAAGAACGCCAGGCCGGTCGCCAGGAAGTGCACCATCATGGCGATGTGCCCGAGCCGGTACTGCATGAGGAAGTCGAACAGCGGGGTGAAGTAGACCCCGTAGAGGCTCGCGATGAACAGCGGGATGGTGAACCCCGGGTGCGAGATCACCTTCATGTAGGTGGAGTGCAGCAGCGCCACCAGCAGCTCGCGCGGCCCGCGCGGCCGCCCCTTGCCGGCCGGGCGCAGCGCCCGCAGCGCCAGCGTGATCGGCCCGCCGAGCAGCAGCAGGATCGGCGACAGCATGGAGAGCACCATGTGCTGGATCATGTGCGCGCTGAACAGCACCATGCCGTAGTCGTTCAGCCCGGTGCAGGTGACCAGGATCACCGAGCCGGTGCCCAGCACCCAGGCGACCGTGCGTCCGATCGGCCAGTCGTCGCCGCGCCGCCGCAGCCGGACCACGCCGGTGACGTACAGCGCGAGCGCCACCAGGCTGCCGATCAGGAACACCCAGTCGGGGGACCAGGTGAGCACGTTGGAGAGCGAGAACGGTCCGAGTCGGGTCATCCCCCCGTGGTGGTGCATTCCTGACATTCCGTCGCCCATCGGCGGGTCCTGCTTTCCATCCTCGCGGGCCCTGGGTGGGTCCGGTTCGCCCGTTTTGCTTCGCCGTACAGCCTAGGCGGGCCTTACCTGGGCGCTCGCCCCGGGGGCGGCTTGGGGCGGGGTCGCGGGCACGCCCTACCGGGGGACGAGGGTGTTCTCGCCGCGCCGGCCGGCCGCGAAGTCGTCCACGTTGCGGACGGTGGCCTCGATGATCTGGCCGACCGCGGTGCGGGTGAAGTACGCCTGGTGCGAGGTGACCACCACCTGGGGGAAGGTGACCAGCCGGGCGAGCACGTCGTCGCTGATGCCCTGGATCGAGCGGTCGGTGAAGAAGACGCCGGTCTCCTCCTCGTAGACGTCCAGGCCGACGCCGGAGAGCCGGCCCGCCCGCAGGGTCTCGACCAGGGCGGCGCTGTCCACCAGGCCGCCGCGGCTGGAGTTGACCAGGATGGCGTCGTCCTTCATCCGGTCCAGCGCGCGGGCGTCGATCAGGTGGTGGGTGGCGGGGAGCAGCGGGACGTGCAGGCTGATCAGGTCCGCCCGGGCGAGCAGCTCGTCCAGCTCGGTGTAGGCCATGCCGAGTTCCTCGCAGGCCGGGTTCCGCTCGATGTCCCAGCCGAGCAGCTCGGTGCCGAAGCCGTGGGCGATCCGGGCGAAGCACTCGCCGATCTTGCCGGTGCCGATCACGCCGACGGTCATGCCGTGGATGTCGCGGCCGAGCAGGCCGTCGAGGCGGAAGTCGAACTCGCGGCTGCGGTAGGCGGCCCGGGTGAGCCGCCGGTTGACGGCGAGGGCGAGCGCCCAGGCGTGCTCGGCGACCGCGTACGGGCTGTAGTGGGAGACCCGGGCGACGGTGAGGCCGAGCTTCTCGGCGGCGTCGAGGTCGATGTTGTTGAAGCCGGTGGAGCGCTGGGCGATCAGCTTCGTCCCGCCGGCGGCGAGCCGGGCGAGCGTCTCGGCGTCCAGCTCGGCGTTGACGCTGCTGCTGACCACCGGGTGGCCGGCGGCCAGCGGGGCGGTGTCGCGGTTGAGGAAGACGGACAGGCAGCGCAGCTCGTGCCGGCCCGTGAACGCCTCCTCCAGCAGCGGCCGCTCGTCGGCCTGTACGCCGTACGCGAGGATCTCCATCGCCCGGGCTCCTTCCGGTTCGGTGGGTGGTCTGGTCCACCGGTCACGCTAGCCAGATGTGACGGGCGTCGCAGCGGACACGCCGCGTTGCGTGTTCGAAAGATGACCGAAATAGTACGCAACCCTTCGCACCCCCGCCGATCGGCTGTTCCCTAGGTCAAAAAGGCTTGCGAGCATCGAAAGAGCGACTCCGATCAAGGAATCGCCTTTGATTGACGATTCACCAATCGTTTGTGAACAGTGCCTTAACAAAAGTGCGAGGCACCTGAGGGGGTATCACCATGTCCGAGGACACCCACGGCACGGACCTGACCCGTCGCCGGATGCTGCAGGGAGCGGCCGCCGCACTGACGGTCGCCGCCGGCACCGTCGTGATCGGCGTCGCGGGCCCCGGGGGCGGAGCGGCCACCGCCGCCGACCCCGGCGCGTCCGAAGGGTTCGACGAGGTCTTCCAGGGCCGCCGGATCCAGGGCCGTCCGACCAGCGGTGGAGGCCAGCACGGCAGCCACGGCAGCACCGGCGCCGGGACCGGCACCGGCTTCGAGGTGACCATCGACGGCGACGAGCTGCACATGATGCGCAACGCCGACGGCACCTGGATCAGCGTCGTCAACCACTACCAGACCTTCGCGACGCCGCGCGCGCTCGCCCGGGCCGCGGTCAACGACCTGCAGGGCGCCACGCTGGTGCCCGTCGTCACCGCCTGATTTCCGGCCACCAGCCGATACCGACACCACTTATCGAGGGGGGACTCATGGGAGTCCGGAAGAACCAGGCGACCCTGACGGCCGCCGAGAAGCGGGCCTTCGTCAACGCCGTACTGGCGCTCAAGGCGAACGGCGGCTACGACCCGTTCGTCACCACGCACAACCAGTTCATCCTGAGCGACGTCGACAACGGCGAGCGGACCGGGCACCGCTCGCCGTCCTTCCTGCCCTGGCACCGCCAGTACCTGCTCCAGTTCGAGCAGGCGCTGCAGGCCATCGACCCGAGCGTGAACCTCCCGTACTGGGACTGGACCGCCGACCGCAGCACCACCTCCAGCATCTGGGGCGCGGACTTCATGGGCGGCAACGGCCGCAGCAGCGACGGCCAGGTCACCACCGGCCCGTTCGCCTTCTCCACCGGCAACTGGCGGCTGAACGTCAACACCGACAGCCGCACCTACCTGCGCCGCCAGCTCGCCGTCGGCGTCGCCCAGCTGCCGACCCGGGCCGACACCGAGTCGGTGCTGGCCATCACCACCTACGACGCCGCGCCGTGGAACAGCTCCTCGTCCGGCTTCCGCAACAACCTGGAGGGCTGGCGCGGGGTCAACCTGCACAACCGGGTGCACGTCTGGATCGGCGGCCAGATGGCCACCGGCATGTCGCCCAACGACCCGGCGTTCTGGCTGCACCACTGCTTCGTCGACAAGCTCTGGTCGGAGTGGCAGAAGCGCAACCCCTCCAAGACCTACCTGCCGACGGCCGGCACCCCGGACGTGGTCGACCTCAACGAGGCCATGAAGCCGTGGAACACGGTGACCCCGGCCGACATGCTCGACCACAGCTCCCGGTACACCTACGACACCGGTTTCTAGGCCGGTCCCGGCGGGGCAGCTGCCGGGAACGGAACGGCCCCGGCCTCCGAGGCGCACGCGCTCGGGGGCCGGGGCTCCGGACCTTCGTCCGGACCTTCGTCCGGACCTTCATCCGGGCCTTCGGGGGCGGACGGTCAGAGGACCGTCTCGGCCTCCAGGTAGCGGTCGGCCGGCACGGTCTTCAGCTCGGCCACCGCCTCGCCCAGCGGCACCAGGTTGATGTTGGTGCCCTGCAGCGCGGTGATGTGCCCGAACGCGCCCTTGTGCACGGCCTCCACCGCGTGCCAGCCGAACCGGGTGGCGAGCACCCGGTCGTACGCGGTCGGGGTGCCGCCGCGCTGGGTGTGGCCGAGGATCACCGGACGGGCCTCCTTGCCGAGCCGGTGCTCCAGCTCGCCGGAGAGCTGGGTGGCGATGCCGGTGAACCGCTCGTGGCCGTAGATGTCCTTGCTGCCCTCTTCCCAGTGCATGGTGCCGGGCTCGGGCTTGGCGCCCTCGGCGCAGACCACGATGGCGAACTTCTTCTGCCGGTCGAAGCGCTCCCGGACGACGGCGGTCAGCTTCTCGATGTGGAACGGGCGCTCCGGGACGACGATCGCGTGCGCGCCGGCCGCCATGCCCGCGTTCAGCGCGATCCAGCCGGTGTGCCGGCCCATCACCTCGACCACCATGACGCGCTGGTGCGACTCGGCGGTGGTCTTCAGCCGGTCCAGCGCCTCGGTGGCGACCGAGACGGCGGTGTCGAAGCCGAAGGTCACGTCGGTGCAGGCGATGTCGTTGTCGATGGTCTTCGGCACGCCGACGATCGGCAGGCCCGCGTCGCTCATCAGCTTGGCGGCCTTCAGGGTGCCCTCGCCGCCGATCGGGATCACCGCGTCCAGGCCGAGGTCCGCGCAGTACTGCTTGGCGCGCTCGACGCCGTCGCGCAGGTGGCTGGGCTGCACCCGGGAGGAACCGAGGATGGTGCCGCCCTGGGCGAGGATGCCGCTCACCGAGTCGAGGGTCAGGGGCCGGTGGTGTCCTTCCAGGAAACCGCGCCAGCCGTCCTCGAACCCGATGATCTCGTCGCCGTGGTCGACCACCCCCCGGTGGACCACGGACCGGATCACCGCGTTCAGGCCGGGGCAGTCACCGCCGCTGGTCAGCACTCCAATACGCATTGCTTTGCAACTCCCGAGCAGAACCGAGGAACGGCCGGACTACAGGCTGGAACGACGAACCGCCACCGTAGCGAGCGGATCCCACCCCGGATTGGCGGGGAGGTGACCGTCGGGTGAAGGACCGGCCGATTCGGACAGAACATCCGGAACCGGCCGTGGAGTCGAGCATACGGCCCCTGCGTCCGGCCGGGCAGGAGCCGACGCGGGAGCGGCGCCGTCGGCGCCCCCGCGCGGAATTGCAGCCTGCTGCCGAGGAGGGTGTGCAGTAGGCAGCCCCATTGTCGTACGTCCCGGCCCGCCCGCGGAACGGATGCCCGCATCGCGGGCACCCCTATTCCGGGCGGACGGGCCCGGGGACCGTACTACGCGGGGCGCGAAGTGGCCGCGATGCGCTCGGCGCGCAACGCGTCGTACCAGGTGGTGTCGGCCGGCGGGAGCGCGTTCACGTCCAGCGCCAGCTTGATCAGCAGGTCGGCGACGGCGGGGTTGCGCGCCAGCACCGGACCGTGCAGGTAGGTGCCGAAGACGGTGTCCCGCCAGGCGCCCTCGGTGCCGTCCCCGGTGCCGTTGCCCCGGCCGGCGGTGACGGTGGCCAGCGGCTTGACGCCCTGGCCGAGGTGGGTGATGCCCTGGTGGTTCTCGAATCCGGTCAGCTGCGGCAGGCCGAGCGCCGGGTCCACGTCGGCGAGCACGTCGCCGACGCAGCGGGCGCCCTCGCCGCGGGTGGTCCACACGTCGAGCAGGCCGAGGCCCGGCTCGCGCTGCCCGAGGTCGTTGATGAACTCGTGGCCGAGGATCTGGAAGCCGGCGCAGACCCCGAGGATGATCGCGCCGTTCTCGGCCGCCCGGACCAGCCCGCTGTCGTTGCGCAGCCGCTCGGCGGCCAGCCGCTGCGGGCGGTCCTCGCCGCCGCCGATCAGGTAGATGTCCCCGCTGGTGGGCACCGCCTGGTCGGAGCGGACGTCGATCCGGGTCACGTTGAGATGGCGCTGGCGGGCCCGGCGCTCCACGACCAGGGCGTTGCCCCGGTCGCCGTAGGTGCTGAGCAGGTCGGGGTAGACCCAGACCACGCGCAGGCTGCTCTCACTCATCCTCGAAGGCCTTCCATGACGTACGTGCGGTGGGCTGCTGGGGGCTGCGGGGACCGGTCCGGCATCAGCCGGCCACGACCTTGCGCAGCTGCTGGAAGGCGGTGTAGTTGGCGATCGCCTCGATCCGGCCGGGCGGGGCCATCCGGACGGCCTGCTCCAGCGAGTCCACCACGTGGAACTGCAGCCCGGCGACCTCCAGGCGCACCGCCAGGTCCAGCTTGCGCTGCCCCAGCACGAACACCGGGTGCCCGGCCAGTCGCTCGTAGTCGACGTCCCACAGCCAGGAGGTGTCGGTGCCGTCCGCGTCGAGCGCGTTGACCGAGAGCACCACCGGCGCCGGCGGGCCGTCGATCAGCGAGAAGGTCTCCAGCCAGCCGGCCGGGTTCTTGGCCAGCAGCAGCCTTATGTCGCGGCCCTGGTACTGGACCACGTCGTAGCGGCCGGCCACCGCGGTGACCGAGCGCATCCGCTCCAGCGCGACCTGCGGGGAGACCCCGAACACCGCGGCGACCGCGGCCGAGCTGGTGGCGTTGGCCAGGTTGGCCCGGCCGGGCAGCTGGAGCTGGATCGGCCAGGCGCCGCGCTGCGGGTCGATCACGTGGGTGCCCTGGAGCGCCCAGTGCGGGTTGGGACGGCGGAAGCCGCACTCCTGGCAGAACCAGTCGTCGCCGGGCCGCTGCATCACACCGCCGCAGGCGGGGCAGGACCAGGCGTCCTCCTTCCACGCCTGCCCGGCGGCCACCCAGACCACCTTCTTGCAGGACGAGGCGGCCCAGGTCACCAGCGGGTCGTCCGCGTTGGCGATCACCACGGCCTCGGTGTTCTGCAGGCCCTCGCGCCACTTCTCGGCCATCATCCGGGTCTCGGCGGCGCGGTCGAGCTGGTCGCGGGAGAGGTTGAGCAGGGCGATCGCCTTGGGACGGGTGTCCCGGGCGACGCCGGCCAGGTACTTCTCGTCGACCTCGATGACGCCGAAGCGGGCCTCCGAGCCGCCCGCGAGGGCGGAGGTGATGCCGGCCGGCATGTTGGCGCCCAGCGCGTTGGAGACCACCGGGCCGGCGGCGCGCAGCGCCTCGGCGATCAGCCGGGTGGTCGTCGTCTTCCCGTTGGTCGCGCTGACCAGCACCACGTCGAGGTGGTCGGCGAGGGTGGCGAGCAGATCGGGGTCGAGCTTGAGGGCGACCTTGCCGCCGATCACCGAGCCGCTTCCGCGCCCGGCCTTGCGGGACACGGCGGCGGCCACCCGGCCGGCCGTGACCGCGATCTTGGCGCGGGCCGGCAGCGAGGCGTCGCGTGCGCCTGTGGGCTCCGATTCGGTGCCTGCCATGCTCAGTGGTTCCTCCTTGCTGCGGCACCGCCCGGGGGCCGGACTACGGGCCGTCGGGCGGCGGGGACGGGATCAGCCTACCGACTCCGCCACCGGGCTCGACCCTCCGGACCCCACGCCGCCTGCTGCGACGTCCCCGGAGACCCCGCCCGGGCGGACCTGACGCGGGGTCAGGGTCGGCGGTGTACGGAGGGGCCGTTCGCCGTCGGGGACGCCGAACCGGGCCCCGCCGGTTCCCCGGGGGCGGGTCGCCGGACCGCACGCGCCCCGGGCCGGGCGGCGCGCGGGCCGCCCGGCCCGGGGCCGGTGGGGTGCTTGGTGAGGATGTGGTGAAGAAATGACCTTGGGATTACCCGATGTGCCCGGTTCGTTCACCAGCCCGGTTCGTTCACCGGCCCGGGCGGGTCTGCCAGGGCACCGGGAGCTCCTCGGCGGCCTCCGCCAGGTGCGCGGTGATCACCAGGGTGCCCTCCTCGACCTGGTAGTCCAGCGGCGCCGCCAGCCGGCGCATGGTCGCGATCAGTCCGCTGTTGGACGACTGGGTGACGGCGTACACCGTCTCCACCCCGGCCTCCAGCGCCAGCGCCGACATCCGCCGCATCAGGTCCAGGCCCAGCCCGCGCCGCTGCCAGGCGTCCTCGACCAGCACCGCGACCTCGGCGCTGTCGTCGTCCCACATCAGGTGCCCGAGGGCGACCAGCCGCCCGTCCGCCGCCTCCACCGCCAGGGTCTGCCCGTGCCGGGCGTCCAGCAGGTGGTCCAGGTAGCGGTCGGCGTCCCGGACCGGCCCGTGGTAGCGCTTGCGCAGGGTGTCGGGGGAGCAGCGGTGGTGCATCGCCAGCGCGGCCGCCTTGTCGTCCGGGTCCGCCCGCCGCACGGTCAGCGCCGCCCCGGCGGGCAGCGTCAGCCGGGCCCGGACGTCCGGCACCCGGGGGCCGAGCAGGGTGTCCAGCTCGACCAGGGCCTGCGCCCGGGCGAACTCGGTCGGGGTGAACGGCAGGTGCGGGCGGGTGAGCTCGATCAGCTCCCCGGACGGCACCGGCAGCCGCATCACGTGCCCGTCCACCCCGGCGCCGCCGCGCGCGGCCGCGCCCGGGAACTGCCGGATGCTGCACTGCCCGAACAGCTGCCGCAGCGCGATCGGCAGCTCGGCGGCGTCCAGCGCGGTCCGGGTGGCCAGCGCCAGGACGTGGGTCGGCACGTCCACCAGGTCGTGCGCGTCCGCCGGGTCGGTCCAGATGTCGTGCCCGCCGGCCGCCGCCACCAGCCCGGCCAGGTCGGCCCGGGTGAGCGAGTGCGGCGCGCGGACGAAGAACTCGTCCACGGCCCCGGCCGGCAGCGGGTGCGACTGCATCGAGACGATGTTCACCTGCCGCTCGGCGAAGGCCGTGCACACCCGGGCCAGACTGCCGGGGGAGTCCTGCACGGTGGTGCGGACCCGCCACAGCGCGGTCTCCTCGAAGTCGTGCAGTGGGCCCCGCAGCGCTCCCGCCTCCGCCTCGGCGGCGTCCGGCGGCGCGGGCGCGTCCGGGGCCGGCGGGCCGTGCAGGTGGTGGCGGTGCGACCACCAGGTGTGGAACAGCGCCGTGGCGAGCAGCGTGACCGCGGAGACGGCGAGCACCACCGGCCCGTCCGGCCCGTGCACGACGAGCTTGGCCACCAGGTCGGCGGCGGTCACCGAGAGGAACACGGCGGCGAGCTCCACCGTGTCGCGTCGCCAGCGATGCCCGCGGGCGCCGCGCCGCTGGGCACGGGAGGGGTTCGGGGCGGTCTGCGTGGATCCGGTCGTCGGCTTCTCCGTGTGCTCCATGCCATCAATCTGCCGCGCCGGTGTTTCACGATCACGAATCCCCCGTGACCTGTCGGTTAATGGTGCCGACCGGCCGTGGTGGAGCGGCGGAGTTCGTGGGCGGCGGACTTGATCTCGGTGAGGAGGAGGTGGAGGTCGGGGTCGGTGGTGCGGGGGTTGAGCAGGCAGGCGCGGAGGATCTCGCGGTCGGCGAGGCGGGCGCCGGTGAGGAAGGCGCGGCCGCGGCGCTGGACGGCGAGCGGCAGTTCGCGGTTGACCGCCTCCAGGTCGGGGCCGGACAGTTCGGGGGCGCGGTAGCGGAACGCCACGATGGACGTCTGCACCTCGGCGAGCAGCTCCAACTCCGGGTCGGCGTCGATCAGTTCGCCGAGCCGGCGGGCCAGCGCGGTGCACCGGGCGAGGTCCTCGGTGAGACCGGTGCGGCCCCGGTGGGCGATGGTGGCCCACACCTTGAGCGCGCGGAACGGGCGGGTCTGCTCGGTGCCGTACTCGGAGAACCAGCCGAGCTCGCCGGCCGCCTCGTCGCGCAGGTAGGACGGGACGAGGCTGAACGCGGCGCGCAGCTCGGCGGGGTCGCGGACCAGCGCGCAGCCGCAGTCGACCGGGACGCCGAGCCACTTGTGCGGGTCCAGGGCCAGCGAGTCGGCCCGCTCCATCCCGGCGTAGCGGTGCGCGATCACCGGGTCGAGCACGCCGAACGCCCCGTACGCGCCGTCCACGTGCAGCCACAGCCGCTCCTCGGCGCACAGGTCGGCGATCGGCTCGAAGGCGTCCACGGCGCCGGTGCCGACCGTGCCGGCCGAGGCCACCACCAGGAACGGCAGCAGCCCGGCCGCCCGGTCGCGGGCGATCGCGGCGCGCAGGTCGGCGACGTCGAGCCGCCCGTCCGGGCCGGTGGCGACGGTGCGCAGGTAGCGGCTGCCCAGGCCCAGCAGCTCGGCGGCCTTGCGGACGCAGGAGTGGGTCTCGCCGGTGACGTAGCCGACCAGCGGCGGCATCCCGGCCAGGCCGTCGGCGCGGACGTCCCACCCGGCGGCGCGGGCGGCCCGGTTGCGGGCGGCGGCCAGGCAGACGATCGTCGCCATCGAGGTGCCGGAGGTGAGCAGCCCGCCGCCGGCCGGGTGCGGGAAGCCGACCAGTTCGGCGATCCAGCGGACCACGGCCCGCTCCAGGTGGACGTCGGCGTGGTCGCCGCCGGCCGAGCTGGGGTTCATCGCGGCCGCCGCCAGGGTGGCGAGCACGCCGGCCGGGGCGGGCGCGGAGTTGACCCAGCCGAAGAACCGCGGGTGGCCGTTGCCCATCGGATACGGCAGGACGTCCCGGCCGACGGCGGCCAGCAGCTCGGTCAGCGGGCGGCCGTCGGCGGGCAGCGGGGCGTCGAGCAGGGCCTGCCGGGCGGCCTCCGGCATGGGCTGCCAGACCGGGCGGGCGGGCAGCTCGGCGAGGTGGTCGGCGACCAGGTCGGCGGCGGTGTGCGCGGCGTGGCGGAAGTCGTCGGAGGTCATGCGGCGGCTCCAAGTGGTGCGGGGCCCGGTGGCGCGGCGTCCTCGGCGCACCCGAACGCGGCGATCCTACGAAAACGGGCCCGCGCCGTGCGGCGCGGGCCCGACAGGTGGGACGGTCCTCAGTCGAGCGAGGCGGACAGCCCGCTCGCCGAGCGGCAGTAGCCCTGCATCTCCTTGTCGGAGATCTTGGCGCAGAGCCGCCCGGCCGCCCCGCCGTCCGTGTAGTTGACGGTGTAGTAGCTGACCAGGCCCTCCGCGCAGGCCTTGCGCTGCCAGCCGTCGGCGGCGGTGGCGCACTGCTGGGCGGCCCAGTCCTCGCGGTCGAGGTTGTACTTCATGGTGCGCGAGCCGACGCCCCGGCTGCAGTCCGTCGCCCCGCCGGAGGCCTTGCCGCCCAGGCACCACTTCAGTGCCTCGGCGTACACCTCGGGGTGGTTCGGGTAGTCGTGCGAGGAGAGGTAGAAGGTCGGCGCGTAGAAGAAGCAGGCGGACTGGAACAGCGAGGGCTGGTCCTTGCACGGGTAGAGCGGGTCCTGGGCGAGCTTGTCGGCGGGCAGGTTGGCCTTCGCCTTCTCGTCCTCCTCGTCCGGGCCGAAGAGCTGCATGAACAGGCCCTCCGAGCAGCGGATCCGGTTCTGGTCGGTGGTGAACTTGTTGCACAGCTCGCGGGCCCGGGGGACGTCCTGCTTGGCGACGAACATCGTGCCGTGGCCGACGCCGTGGATGCACGGGCCGCTGTTCTTGGGCGCGCACAGCTTGACCAGGTCGGTCTCGGGCTGGGTGGAGGCGTTCAGCATCTCCTCGACCGCGCCGTGCAGGTAGCCGGCCGCGCAGGTCTCGTGCGGGAAGGAGATGACCTTCTGGAAGTCGGCGTTGAAGCGCTTGACCGCCGCGTGCCCGAGCTCGTGCGCGATCGGGTGGCAGAACCGGACGGTGTACGGCAGCTGCTTGGTGATCCGGTCGAGGTCGGCCAGCGCGACGCCCGGGTCGGTGGCGTCCATCTCGGTCATCAGCTTGTTGCGCAGCGTCGAGCGGGTCCACACCGCCGGGTCGCCGGTCGGGGTGGCCGACGCGACCGCGGCGGGCTGCGCCGCGGCGGCCGTCCCGGCGGCCCCCGGGACGGCCGGTCCGGTCTCCGCCGCGACGGCCTGGTCGGGCGTCCAGTCGGTGACGGCCACCGACCCCAGGCCCAGGACACCCAGCAGCAGTGCGGTGAGGATCGCGAAGGCTCGCGGTTGCATGACGGAGATCCCCCGGCGGATCGAGACGGACGGGACGCTCCCCATCCTGACGGCACGGGCCGCGGAATCCGTGTTTTCGGCCGCCATTCGGGAGGTGTCGGCGACGCTACCGCACGTCACGGCAGGTCAACGAGGCGGGTGGCCGGGCTGTTACGCGACCCGGACGGCGCAGCGCGCTCCGCTGCGCCGTCCGGGGTCCGGGCGGACCGTTCAGAGCTCCAGCGCGACCTGGTACTCCGTCAGCCAGGCGTTCAGGTCGAGCGCGAGGTCGGCGGACAGCCGGAACGCCTGCGGGTCGCCGGCCGGTGCCAGCGCCTCGGCCAGCGTCCGCCGGTCCAGCAGGGCGTGGACGGGGGAGGAGGGGTCGGCGGCGACCGCGGCGAGTTCGCGGCGGAGCAGCTCCGGGTAGCGCGGGTCCTGCACGGTCGGGTAGGGGCTCTTCACCCGGTCGGCGATCTCGGGCGGCAGCAGGTCCCGGACGGCGGCCCGCAGCAGGCTCTTCTCCCGGCCGTCGAAGTGCTTCATCGACCACGGCGTGTTGAAGACGTACTGGACCAGCCGGTGGTCGCAGAACGGCACCCGCACCTCCAGCCCGTTGGCCATGCTCATCCGGTCCTTGCGGTCCAGCAGCACGCAGACGAAGCGGGTCAGGTGGAGGTAGCCGACCTCGCGCATCCGCCGCTCGAACGGGTCGGCGTCCGGCAGGTGCGGGACCTCGGCGAGCGCCTCCCGGTACCGGGCGTGCCGGTAGCCGGCCAGGTCGAGCTTGCCGAGCAGCCCCTGGTCCAGCAGATGCTCGCGGGGGGCGGCGCCCGGCCCGCCGAGGCCCGGTATGGCGGACGCCCACGGGAAGTCGTCGGCGTTCACCGCCGCCGGGTCGTGGAACCAGCGGTAGCCGCCGAACAGCTCGTCCGCCGACTCCCCGGACAGCGCGACGGTCGAGCGCTCGCGCACCCCCTGGAAGAGCAGCAGCAGCGAGGTGTCCAGGTCGCCGACGCCGGCCGGCAGGTCCCGGGCGCGCAGCGTGGTGAGCCGGCGGGCCGGGTCGGTGAGGGTGGCGCTGTCCAGTTCGATCACCCGGTGGTCGGCGCCCACGTGCCGGGCGAGCAGCTCGGCGTAGGGGCCGTCCGGGGTGGAGCGCAGGGCGTCGGGGTGGAAGTGCTCGGTCTGCCCGGTGAAGTCGACGGCGAACGAGCGGACCGGACCGGCGCCGGCCGCGGCCAGCGCCCGGGCGGCCAGCGCGGTGACCGCGCTGGAGTCGAGGCCGCCGGAGAGCAGCGAGCAGAGCGGCACGTCGGCCTCCAGCTGGCGGTGGACGATGTCCTCCAGCAGCGCGCGGACGGTGCCGATCGTGGTGTCGAGGTCCTGGGTGTGCTCGCGGGCCTCCAGCGCCCAGTAGCGGCGGACGCTGATGCCGTCGCGGCGCACCCGCACCACGTGGCCGGGTCGGACCTCGACGATGCCCCGGTAGGGGGTGAGGCCCGGGGTGCGGGTGAGCGCGAGCAGCTCGCGCAGCCCGTCCAGGTCCACCACCGGGCGCACCGACGGGTGGGCGAGCAGCGCCTTCGGCTCGGAGCCGAACACCACGCCGTCCGGGGTCGGGTGGTAGTGCAGCGGTTTGACGCCCATCCGGTCGCGGACCAGCAGCAGCTCCTCGCTGCGGGCGTCCCAGATCGCGAAGGCGAACATGCCGTTGAGCCGCTCGGCCAACTGCTCGCCCCACTCCAGGTAGGCGTGCAGCACCACCTCGGTGTCGCTGCGGGTGCGGAAGCGGTGGCCGGCCGCCTCCAGTTCGGCGCGCAGCTCGCGGTGGTTGTACACCTCCCCGCTGTAGGTGAGGGCGGCCAGCAGCCGGCCGTCGTACTCGACCGCCATCGGCTGGACGCCGCCTTCGATGTCGATCACGGCGAGGCGGCGGTGGCCGAGGGCGGCGTGCCGCTCCAGGTGGACGCCGCCGGCGTCCGGACCGCGGCAGAGCTGGGTGGCCGTCATGGCGTCGAGCACGGCACGTTCGAGGGTGAGGTCACGCTCGTAGGCGACCCATCCGGTGATCCCGCACATCGGCAAGCCTCCGGTTCTTCTCTTCCGATCTTCTCTTCCGACCCGATCCGTACTGCGTAGTGCGAATTGCGTATTGCGTATGCGGAGAATCACGCTACGTGGTGGTAGGAGCCGCTACAAGGGTGTGGCAGTGGGGAATGGGGCCATTCGAGGACCGTTCGAGTGCGGCGCCCGAGTGGAACCCGGCGATCCCTGCCCGAAATCGGGCAGGATCTTTGATCTCCGCGCGTCCCCCGGCCTAAGCTCCCCACTCGTGTCCAGCTCACCCGGCCCCTCGTACCCTCACGAAGACCTGCTCGCCCACCTCACCCGGACCAGCCCGCTCGGGCCCCGCGAGGCGGCGCGGGTGGTGGCGGAGGTGCTGGCGTACTTCTCGGAGACCACCGAGGAGTACGTCCGCCGCCGCCACGGCGAGCTGCAGGCCCGCGGCCTGACCAACGAGAAGATCTTCGCCCGGCTCGCCGAGGAGCTCCCGGCCCGCCGCGTCGCGGCCCCCGGGCTCTCGGCCCGCCAGCTGCGCCGGATCGTCTACGGCTGACCGGCCCCGGACGCCCCGTCCCGAACGCCCTGCCCTCTGCTTCCAAGGAGTCCACCCATGTGCGGAATCGTGGCCTACATCGGCCCCAAGGACGCGACCCCCTTCCTGCTGGAGGGCCTGGCCCGGTTGGAGTACCGCGGCTACGACTCGGCCGGCGTCGCCGTCACCGGGCGCACCGGCGGCATCAAGAGCCGCAAGGTCAAGGGCCGGGTCGCCGACCTCGCCGCCGACATCCCGGCCCGGTTCAAGGGCACCACCGGCATCGGCCACACCCGGTGGGCCACCCACGGCGTCCCCAGCGACGCCAACGCCCACCCGCACCTGGACAACGCCGAGCGGATCGCCGTCGTCCACAACGGCATCATCGAGAACGCCGACGAGCTGCGGGTGCGCCTCACCGCCGAGGGCGCCGTCTTCCGCTCCGAGACCGACACCGAGGTCCTCGCCCACCTGATCGCCGCCCACGCCACCGAGGGCGTGGAGCTGGAGGAGGCCGTCCGCGCCGCCCTCGGCAAGGTCGTCGGCACCTACGGCATCGCCGTCCTCGACGCCGAGCAGCCCGACCGCATCGTGGTCGCCCGCAACGGCAGCCCGATCGTGCTCGGCATCGGCGAGAAGGAGATGTTCGCCGCCTCCGACGTCTCCGCCCTGGTCCGCTACACCCGCCAGGTCGTGCACCTGGAGGACGGCGAGCTGGCCACCGTCCGCGCCGACGGCTTCCGCACCTTCACCGAGGACGCCCGCACCACCCACCGCCAGCCGTCCACCGTCGACTGGGAGATCGACTCCTACGACACCGGCGGCTACGAGCACTTCCTGCTCAAGGAGATCCACGAGCAGCCCGGCTCGGTCGAGCGCACCCTCAGCGGCCGGCTCGACGAGCGGTTCGCCACCGCGCACCTCGGCGGCCTCAACCTGGACGCCCGCGAACTGCGCGAGATCCGCCGGGTCAAGATCCTCGGCTGCGGCTCCGCCTACTACGCCGGCGAGATGGGCGCCCAGCTGATCGAGGAGCTCGCCCGGATCCCCGCGCACAGCGAGCCCGCCTCCGAGTTCCGCTACCGCAACCCGGTCATCGAGGCCGACACCCTCTACATCGCGGTCAGCCAGTCCGGCGAGACCTACGACACCCTCGCCGCCGTCCAGGAGGTCAAGCGCAAGGGCGGCCGGGTGCTCGGCGTCGTCAACACCGTCGGCAGCGCCATCGCCCGCGAGTGCGACGGCGGCATCTACCTGCACGCCGGCCCGGAGATCTCGGTCGCCTCCACCAAGGCGTTCACCTCCACGGTCGTCGCCTTCGCGCTGATCGCCCTGCACTTCGGCCGGATCCACGACCTCTCGCCCGCCGACGGCCGCCGGATCGTCTCCGCCCTCAAGGCGCTGCCCGACCAGATCCGCGAGGTCCTCGCCCAGAGCGACGCCATCGCCGAACTCGCCGCCGAGTACGCCGAGTCCGAGGGCATGATGTTCATCGGCCGGGTCCGCGGCTACCCGGTCGCCCGCGAGGGCGCGCAGAAGCTCAAGGAGATCTCCTACGTCCACGCCGAGGCCTACCCGGCGAGCGAGCTCAAGCACGGCCCGCTGGCCCTGATCAGCCCCGAGCTGCCGACCGTCGCCCTCGTCCCGGACGACGAGCTGCTCGACAAGAACCTCACCACCCTCGGCGAGATCAAGGCCCGCTCCGGCCGGGTGCTCGCGGTCGCCCACCGCCGCCCCGACGCCAAGCTCGCCGACCACTGCGTCCTGGTGCCCAAGAGCGAGCCCGAGCTGGACCCGCTGCTCCTCAACATCCCGCTCCAACTGCTCGCCTACCACGCCGCCGTCGCCCTCAAGCGCGACGTCGACAAGCCCCGCAACCTCGCCAAGAGCGTGACGGTGGAGTAGTACCCGCCGACGACGCGACGGGGCCCGGGGGAGTGGTGGACTCCCCCGGGCCCTACGGGTGTTCGATCACTCCTCGCCGTCGAGGTCCAACATCAACTGTTCCGCCTCGCCAGTCGCTTCGGGCAGCTGGGCCGCGGGCGCGGCCGGATCCACCACGTCGTCCTCCTCGTGGGGGAGCGCGTACTGGTCGGCCAGCCGGGCGAGGTGCAGGACCAGCGGCAGCCCGAGCGCGTCGCGGTAGTCCTCGCCGAACCGCTGCTGGTGGACGAAGGCCGCCCAGGCCTCGGCGTCGTCCCCCGGCTGCAGACAGGCGACCGTGAACTCCAGCAGGCTGGGGTTCCAGGCGTTCGCCGTGGGCCGGTGGGCGTCGCGGCCACCGGGGTTGACGTGTGGGGTCAGCTTGGCGTCGTCGTTGGTGATGCCGGTCTGGGTGCTCGACTTGTCGGCCGTGCTGTAGAAGACGCGCCCGGGCGACTCCGGCTCCGTCGGGACCCAGAGACCCTTCGCGATGCCGCCGCGTCGCTGTCCGGCCAGCTCCGGGGTGAGTTCCTCCCGCTCCGCCCACCACTGCGCCGTCTCGTCCCGGGTGGCGTCGGCGACGCGGACGAGCCGCAGCCCCTTGCCGTACGCCCGGATCCGCTGCGCGGGACCGCCGTCGAGACCGAGGCGGTCCGGCGTCAGGCCGTCGTTGCGCAACCAGGGCCAGCGCTTGCGGACGTCCTGGGCGTGGGCGAGCACCAGCGTGGGCGTGCTGCGGAGGCGGTCCAGCGTCTTCTTGACGAACGCCGCGGTGTGGGCGGACTGTGCCTCGGCGGTGCGCAGTTCGTCGGCGCGTACCCGGCCGGTGAGCGACCTCAGGAGCTCGGGGTAGGGGACCCATTCGGGCAGGTCGGTGCTTCGGCCGAGGACGCAGCCGTCACCTGGGCGGATCAGTACCGCAATCGGGGTGAACTGCGGCTTCCCGGTGGGGCCGTCGCTGCGCCGCTCGACCAGGTGGAAGGCGACCTGGTTGAGTTCGGAGGGGATGAGCTCGCCCAGGGAGTGCTGCGGGACGAGCCGCAGGCCGAGCTGTCGGAGCCCGTCCGCCCACGCGGCATCGGCCCGGATGGCGGCCTCCGCGCCGGCCTGCTCGGGGTCGGCGTCCGGATCCAGCGGCCGGATGAACTGGGTGACCAGCCCGGCGTCGGCGCAGCCGAGGCGGATCGCGTGCTTCGGGTCCATCCGCCGTTTGGCGCCGCGGAACACCTCCCCGCCGTCCAGTTCGATTAGGGCCAGTCGGGCACCGGGTACCCGCTCGCGGAGCGCGGCCGCCTCGGCGGCGATCAGCCGGCGGCGGACCGCGATCGCTTCCTCGTGTTCCGCGCCGATCCGCGGGACGCGATCGCGACCGAGCGGCGCGCCGAGTGCGCCCAGCGGGTGGGCGTGCAGCCGAACGGTGAGCTCGGGGGTCTTCCACGTCCAGGTGTCCGAGTCGTGGCCGGCCCGGGCGTCCGTGAGGCCGAGTCCCTTCTCGGCGGCGGCGACCAATCGGTCGCGCTGACCGTCGGACTGGTACAGCAGGACGCCGACCAGCTCGGCGCCGGGCAGTGCCTCGGCCACCGCAGCGCGCCGGGTGGCGGCGTTGGCTGCCGACACCCGCCCGTGTGTGTCGAGGATCGCGGCCAGCTTCTCCGGCGCCGTGTCCTTCTTGGGAATGGCCGGCAGCTTCCCGAGGTGCTTCCGCGGAGGCCGGGCGAGCCGGCTGCGTTCCAGGTGCGGGACCGGCAGGAGGTCAGGGAGGAGCGCCTGTTCGGCCCATTCGACGAGCCTACGTCGCTCACTGGGCATCAGACCGGCATTGACAACGTGCGAGCCCATGGCCGTCTGGTGGCCGACGGCGAGTCGGACCCCGTCACGGCCGTGGACCCAGGCGTCGGCCTCCTTCACCAGCCGGTCCGGGGAGGGGAGTTCACCGAGCGCGGTGACGGCGGCGAGCAGACCACCCGCCCCGCCCTGGCGCCAGCCGGTGGCGCCGTTGCGGTACTCCAGCGTCGCGACGGAGAAGCGCTGAGAGGCCGGACCGTTCGGGATCAGGGAGGAGTCCGGAAGCAGGTAGACCGAGGCGCCCTTGCGGTAGGGGAGCCAGACCTGGCCGCTGACGAACCGGCGGACACCCGTGCTCAGGTGGACCCGGGGGACCGGGGAGAACGGAACGGTGCGCACGGTTACCCGGAGCACCGCCGAGTAGTACGCGGGCGAGCCGGTGCCACGCTTGCCGCGGAACTCGATCGGCGGCCATGACATCAGCTCCGCGCCGCCGCTGCCCGCGCCCCTGGACCCGCCTAGTCCGGCCACCTGGTGGAAGGCGAGCCGCTGCCCACCGTGCTCGTATGGGGCCTGCGCCGCGATTCGGGCGGCGAGGTGGTCGGCCAGCAGCCGGTAGACGTGCGGCGCGGGCTCCGCCGTGCCGCCCGGGGAGAGCCGCCGTGCCAGCAGGTCGATCGTGCGGGCCTGCCAGCGCAGCGAACCGGTGTCGAGGTCCCGGAAGCAGTCCGCCAGCCGGCCGGCGCCCTCCGGATTGTCCGGAACGCGCTGGAGGCTCCGCAGCCAGGCGGCTACGAAGAGGTTGGTCACAGGCTGCGGGTAGGCCTGCGCGCAGTAGAGCCAGGGGCGTTCGGCCCCGAACGTGGCGGTGCCGTCGACCGTCACGATGTCGGGCGCGGTGGCCCGAAGCAGCTGGTTGATCTGCTTGGTTGGGACCCGTCGGGGCTGTCCCTTGCGATACTCGGTACGGCCGCCGGCCCGCAGGGCCAGCAGCGGCTCCTGCCATGCGGCGGGCAGGTCGAGGCAGTGCATGGGCACGGTGAGGCCGCCCCGGTCGGGATCGGGCCGGTAGGCCGCGGTCCTGATGCGCTGGTACTCCACGGGTGTTCTCCTTGCCGGGGACTTGGTGAGGGTGTGGGTGAGGCCGGTCAGCCCATGTCGGCGAGCGCGCGGTAGAGCGGCTCGTACAGCTCCCGGACGAGCGACTTGTCGAGGGCGGTGGGTTCGGCGGCGTCCTCGTCGACGGGTTCGTCGAAGTAGGGGGCGAGCACGGAGTGCATGCTGGCCAGCAGGCTGGTGTCGGGGGTGTCCGCCGCTTGAAAGCCGGCTTCCCGGGGGGAGAACGCGGCGTCCACGAAGACCACCCGGGCGGGCACACCACCACGGACCAGGCGCCCGATGACCTGCCACATCACGACGAGCTGGTCCCAGGTGAAGGCGGTCTTCTCGTCCTCGCGCAGGCTGGACCAGGCGAGTCGACGGGTCAGGTAGCGGGCCCACTGGCGGAAGGCGCTGCTGCGGAACGCGACGGCGGCGCGGTCCGGACTGGCCGCGGCCAGCGCCGCCTGCCGGAAGGTGCCGTCCAGGTCGCGCAGTCGGCGGGCGGCCCAGTCGTTGATGGTCTGGACGGCGAGTGAGATGTCGTCGGGGCGGGGGTGCGGCCGGGCCAGGAAGTAGACGCTTCCGATCGCGGCCTTGCCGGAGCCGAGCACGATGTTGTGCCCGCGTTCCACCGCGAGCAGCGGCGCGACCAGGACCTCCCCGCCGGTCCGGGGAAACGTTCGGACGTCCCCTCGGGGGAGGGTGCGTACGGCGGAGTCCTGCGGCAGCCTCGTCCAGGCATGGTCGGCGTCCGCGTCGTCGGAGACGAGCCGGGTGACTCGGCCGGTCCACTCGGGGATCTGGTTGATGAACTCCGCGGCCAGGCGCGCCTCGTCGTAGCTGCCGACGAGCAGCAGGAGGCGGCGCCGCTCCGGGTCCTCGATCTCACCGAGTTCCGTGTCCAGCATGCTGAGGGAACCGGGCAAGCTGCGGTCGGGGACGGCGAGCTGCCGGAGCATCTCCAGCAGCGCCTGCGGACGCTCCTCGGGGTCGCAGCCGGACAGCCGGAGGGGCCGGGGCCGGTCGCCGCCGGGCCAGTGGAGGAACTCTTTGCGGAACTCGGTCCGCAGGACGGCCGCGACCTCCTCGTCCCTGGGCCGCAGGACAGCGCCGACCTCGGTGTGCAGGTGGAACCGGCTGGAGGTGCCGGCCCAGCTGGTGGCGGACATCAGCAGGACGTTCGGGCCCGGCCGGCCGTCGACGGCGCACAGGTCGCCGAGCCGGACGAGCAGCTCCCGCCCCACCCCGTTGCAGTGGAAGAAACGGAGTTCGCCGCTGCGATCGCCGTCGCGTTCCCGCTCGTCGAGGCGGAACTGGAAACCGAGGACGTTGCCCATCGGCGACTCCGGGATGACCGCTTCGTAGTCCTTGGGCGGCCTGCGGGAAAGCACGTTGGAGGCGCTCTCGAGGTGGAGTGCGGCCTCGACCCGGGGCCAGAGCGTGGTCATGAAGTCGAGTCGACTGTGCAGGGCGGCGAGGATCAGGGTGAACTCGAAGCGCCGGGCCTGGACGTCGATCCGGTCGAGCACGCCGGACTCGCGGCCGACGAGGCCCTCCAGGGTGTCGCGCAGCCGGTCGCGGGTGCGTGCCCCGTGGGGCGCGTGCAGCAGTTCCAGCGCGAGATGGACCAGGGTGTTGACGATGGGGGTGACCTCGTCCGCGGAGGCCGGGCGCTCGTGCAGAGGGTCGTCCCGGAAGTCCTGCAGGGCGTGGTCCAGGACCTGGGCCTCCTGAGGTGGTTGCTGTCCCTTCCCGCGGCCGGGGAACCAGCTGTCGAGCAGGAGGTTGTGCAGGGTGAACGCACTGAAGTAGTCGACGCTGATCCAGTTCCGCAGCCGCTCGTCCTTGACCAGGAGCGCGTAGAGGCGGTCGGTCGCGGCGCTGACCGTGTTCACCGCGTTGCTCCAGTCGTCGACGTCGCGCGCCGAGAGCTGGAGCCGCCCGTCCCGGGCCATCTGCTGGAACTTGTGGACGGCCACCTCGTCGAACCAGGAGTCGGGGGACCGGCCGACCAGGGTGCTGGCGGGCGCGAAGGCGGTGTCGAGCTGCATCTGGACCCGGTCGGCCTCGTCGACGATCACGAGATCGCTGAGCCGGCAGGCGAGTTCGAGGTAGCGCAGCTGTTCGTCGTGTTGATGCTGGGGGACCGTGCTGTGCACCAGCCCGGCCGGGGTGGCGACCCAGACCTGCGCGTCGACCAGGTCACGGGCACCGCGGTGGCGGGGGCAGCGGTTCCACAGTGGACAGAGACGTCGTTGTGGCTTCGGCTGGTCGAAGCGACGGCCGGTCGGATTCTCCTCGTCGAGCCGCGGATCTCCGACGGGCGTGTCCGGAACTGTGAAAAGCCCGGTGCACGGCGCCTGCCGGATGCCGAGTGGGCGACGCGCCTCCAGACCGCGCAGGGCGTCCACCGGGCATGCGCTGCTCAGGTACGCGAAGCCCGGGTGGTCGTGGCCGAGCATGGTCTCGGCGCCCGCCGCCGTTCGACGGTGCAGACGGCTGAGGTTACGCTCTCGCGTGGACTGGCCGAGGACGGGCGCGGCCCGCACGCCGAGACGCTCGAACTGGGCCACCACCGCGAGGGTTTCGGCGACGTCGCCGACCACGATGGTGACCCGGCGGTCCGGGGCCCCGGAGACCACGTGATAGGTGAGGATGTCCCGGAGGGTGGACTTGCCGGCGCCCACCATCCCCACCAGATGGAGCAGCTGCCCGATCCGGAGTCGTCGGCCCTCGACGAACCGGCCGAGCTCCTCGTCGCGGATCAGCAGCCGGACCCGTTCGAGACGGCCGGACCAGTCGCTCGGGGCCTCACCCGGTGCGGCGGCCTCCGCGGCGTCCATCGCCTCGGCCGCCTTGACGAGGTCCGCCCAGTCGATCCCGATGGGCGCGCCGCGGCCGGAGGGGAGGGTGCCGAGAGCGTGCGGGCGCGGCCGGACGTCGGTCAGCAGATCCTTGGGGAACACCACCGAATGCATCCGGTCGTCCACCCGGAAGGTGTACTCGCCGGGCTCGGCAAGGGGCGTGGAGCGGGTGGCGTACTCGGGTGCCAGGCCGAGGATCTCCTCGAAGACCTCGAACCGCTGGGCGGCGCGCGCCGGCATCCGGCGGCGGGGGACCGACTCCGGTCCGTCCAGGTCGAAACCGCGCAGTTCCTGCGGCACCGCCAGGTAGGAGGTGAGGGACTCCACCCAGGCGGTGCGGCGGCGCAGGTCCCAGAGCCGGTGGCGGGCGCGCAGGACTCGCAGCCGCTGCTCATCGGTCCGCACGTCGCCGAACACCTCGCTGTACGGGTAGCCGCCGAGCAGCGGCCACACGTCGAGGGCGGTGCGCATGGGCGTCACGCTCTGCAGGAGGTGGAGACCGAGTTCGACGTCGAGGAGGTCGGCGGGCCGGAACGGGCCGAGGCTCTCCGGCCAGACCTCGCGGAGTTGCTGCGGGGAGCAGCGTCGGTGCCAGCCACGGCGGTCACGCATGGGTGTCTCCTTCGGCGGGGGTGTTCGTCGTCCCGGGGCGGGCGGTGGCGAGGGGGCCTGACGTCTCGGCTCGGACCAGGCGCAGGAAGGCCCGGTCGTCAAGCAGCTCGAAGCGGTCGGCGAGGTCGGCGGGCAGATGGCGCCGGAACTGCCGTCCGTACGCCTCGTTCTCCCGGAAGCGGTAGTGCGGGACGACCAGGAAGGCCCGGTCGTACGGAGGTTCGGCGCGCAGCGGTGCGACGGTGCGGGCGAGCAGGACGGGGTTGACCCGGTCCTTGACGTCCACCGCCCAGTGCCGGCCGTCCGGCAACGGGACGCGCAGGTCGTAGGCGTCGAACTCGGGCCACATCTCGGCGGTGATGCCGAATTGTCGACGGAGCGCGGCCTGGAGGTCGGTCTCGGCCAAGCCCGGGCTCGTGACGAACATCCGCAGTGGACGGCCGAGTTGGAGCAGCCCGCCGTTGTCGGCGCGGATCGGCCTGCCGCCGTTGCCGGTGCCGTCGCGACGGCACCGGTCGAGTTCGCACCGGTATCCGCCGTCGGACAGCGGGACCATGAGGCAGCCGCAGCGCTCGCACGTCCTTCCGGAGCCGTTGACCAGGTAGGAGGCCGGCACGGGTTCGTAGCACCGCTTGAGGACGCCGTGGAGCAGCATCCCGAATTCGGGGTCGCCGCCCAGCAGGGCGAGTTCGGCGGCGGTCAGGACCGGCTTGGTGGTGAGCAGGGTGCGGAAGCCGGTGTAGGCGCGCGGGCTGCGGGCGGCCCGGCAGGCGGCGATGGCCTGGTGGAGCAGCTCGTTCTCGATCAGCTCGGCGGCGGGGTCGGCGGCGTCGACCTCCCACTCCAGGCAGAGCTGGGTGGGCAGCCTGGTCTCGGGGTCACAGAGGAAGCGTCCGGGTGGGCGGGTTTCCGGGGGCAGCCGGAGCGGCCAGCCGGCGAGCGGGCGTTCCCGGGCCCAGCGGGCCAGTTCGGGGACGCTGCCCGGTGGGTCATCGCCGTTGCGCAGACAGTGCAGGACCAGCCGGTTGTAGGCGTTCTGGACCTTGGCCGGGTAGACCGGGTTGGGCACGGTGCGTCGTCGGGAGAGTTCGGCGAGGGCGGAGGCGAGCTCCCGGAGCAGGGCCTCGTCGGTGTCGGTGGTGGTGTTCATGCGGCGCCCTCCTCAGCGGGGACGGTGGAGATGGCTCGGGCGGTGTCGGCGGTGGCGGAGTCGGGACACCACCTGGACACCGGGCACTGCCGGCAGTGGTTTCCGGGACGTGCGGCCCAGGACCGGTCGTCCCGCCACGGACCGGCGAGCCGGCGCAGCACGGACCGGGCCCTGGCGAGCCGCTCGGGATCGGTGGGGTCGATCACGTGGGGGTGGGCACCATCCGGCCGGAGGATCTCCACCTCCACCCGGGAGCCGGTCGGGTCGCCGCCGAGTGCACCCTCCGCGAGCAGCGTGACGGCTAGGGCGAGCTGCGGGTAGCGGTCCAGCAGGTCCTCATCGGGGCGTGGCGTCCGGCGGGTGGTTTTGAGCTCCCGCCATACCCAGGAGCCGTCCTCCCGATAGAGCAGGTCCGGCTTGCTGATGACGAGCGCCTGGGCCGCGGTGTCGTGGACGGCGCGCACGGCCTCCGACTCCACCTCCTCGATCAGTGCGGAATCGTGGAAGGGGCAGGCGTCGACGTGGTGCAGCAGCATGGCGCGCCCGGCCTCGGCGTCCGGGTCCGGCACCTGCCACCGCCCGGAGGTCCAGTTATGGCCGGGCGGCGGCATGTCGGCGACCGAGCAGGGCGGGTGGCCGGGGCGGCGGTGGAGCCGGTCGATCCAGTCGTGCACGGCCTGGCCGAGCTTTGCGGCGTCGGTGTACTCGTCCTCCTTCGGCAGGTGCAGCCGGCGCAGGAGCGCCTGGGCCGGGCAGACGTCGTGGTAGCGGAGAGCGCTGGCCGAGACCTCGCGCAGCGGCGCCCGTTGGGCGGAGATCGCGAGGACACCGGGGATCCGCGGTACGGCGGCGCACCCGGTGAACAACTTGCACTCCGCGCACGCGGAGCCGGGGCGGGCCTCCCCGCCCTGGATGACGGCTCGGACCTGCGGGTCGCCGTGGGCGTCGTAGTAGGCCTTGGCCTCCTCGACGGTGCCCTCGAACTGGACCACGGACGAGCCGTCGTCCAGACCGACCTCGACGATCCGGACGCGGCGGGGCCGGGACGCGCGTCCGGTCGGCCGGAACTCCTCCCGCCAGCGGCGGGGCCAGGCGGACTCGGTCCCGAAGGCGGCGGCGTAGGCGGCGATCGCGATCTCGCCGGGAGTCGACGAACGGGCGCCACCATGGCGGAGCCGTCGGAACTCGCGGACCGAGCCGTCCGGCGACCGGTAGCGGCGCCACCAGGCGTACAGCTCCCAGCGCAGCCCGTTCTCCCGGCGGACCACCCAGTACGGGCGGACCGGGACGAGCCCCGGCGACTCCTCGCGGGCGACGTACCGCCGCACGGCGTGCTCGGTGTAGGCGCGGTGTGCGGGGTGCAGCGGCCGCTTGCGGACGGCCAGCGAACCGAGGGCCTGATCGGGTGACGCCCCGCCGAACTCGACCAGGTCGAGAACCTCGGCGACCGGCCCGATGGTGAAGGTCTCCAACGTCTCGTCAGGAAGCTGGGATGGCACGCGCAGGGTGACCGCGGGGTGCGCCTTGGCGGCGTCCCGCTCGGGACAGATGTGGTTCTCCTGACCCCCGGTTCCCGGGCCGATGCGTACCAGGCGGTCGTCGCCGACCATCCAGTGCGGCCTGCGCCAGCGCGTGCGGTCGCCCATGCCATCCCCTTCCATGACGGTGGGGCACCGCGTCTCGCCACGGTGCTCCGTGCCACGACCATAGCGCAAACTTTGGAAGTGTTTGGATACGTTTCTTGGAAAGTATTGGTTGATCTTGGAAGTCGATGGGTGATGCATTAGGCTGCCGCCATGGCCGCATCAGTCGAGGAACTCGAAGAGCGCCTTGCCGTCCTGCGCGCCCAGTGGCGGGAGTCGCGGCGTGCCGGCGACAAGGCTGAGAGCGCGCGGATCCGCAAGCAGCTGCGCGCGGCGGAAGAGGCCTGGGAAGCCGCGTTGGACGAGGAGGAGGTGGCCGAGGCCGCGCCCGTCACCGCGCGTCCACCGGTCGAGCAACCGCAATCGACCGGGCGACCGGGGCAGGGGGCGATCCCGGTGCGTGAGCAGGTGTACCAGGCGCTTACCGTGCTCGGCGCGCCCGCGTCGCCCAAGCTCATCTCCTCGGCGTACGAGGCGTTCTTCGCCGAGCCGCTGATCGCCACCAAGCTGGCCTCGCTCCGCCGTGACGAGGAGCGCTCCTTCACCGCCCAGGGGTACTCCCGTCCCTACTACATCTGCGCCGCCCTGAATCACGACCGGCTCACCCCTGCCCGAGGCCTGCTCGCCGTCTCCGTCTGGCCGCTGGAACGGCGCCTCAGTACCCCGTTGGGCCAGCGTGCCGACTTCCTGCGTCACGCCATCGGCACCGCCGAGCAGATCCAACGGCTCACCGACGCGGGACATCCGCCGTCCGAAGCCGCCTGGCGACTGCTGCGACGCTTCGCCCTCACCATCCCCGGCGCATACGACGAGGCCGCCCGGCCGGACCCGGCCCGGGTCCTCTCCGCCGCGCGGACCGAGAGCTCCGTCCACCAGGCCGAGGACGACCGGGAGCGGGTCGTGGCGGCGCGCCGGGCGCGCGAACAACTCAGCGACGTCCAGCAACTGTTCGGTACCCGGGAGCTGCACGACGCCCTCCGCAGCGGAGGCGGCGCCCCGTAGCCGCCCCGGTGCCGCAGGAGATTCGCGCCGCCCCCGGACCCCTCGAACCTTTCGAAGACGAGACGATGCCTCCTCAGCAGCCCGAACCCCCCGACCGACTCTCCCGATTGCGCGGAGACCGGCCGCCGCAGCCGTATACGGCGCGGAAGATCACCGCTCTGACCGCCAATCCGGCCTGCTCGCGCCGGGCTGTCCTGGACGCCTCGGGGGTGGACAAGACCGCCCTGGCCCGGAGGATGGGTCACGAACCCCGCTTCGGGCAGTCCCCCTTCGCCATCGCCCGGGAGGAGGCGTTCAAGTCCTCCGTGCGGTGGGGCTCGTACGCCGAACTGATCCGGCTGCTCCGCGAGGAACTGGGCGTCCCGGTCGAGGAGGCCAAACTGCAGGACCTCACCGACGTCGGCGGCGTCACCACGCTCGCCACGCGTGAGCGGGAGACCCGGGGACTCATCGAACGCGTCGCGGCCGGTGACGAGGAGCGGCTGATCCTCCAGAACCCGGTCCTCACCCTGGAGGTGGCGGGCCGACTCGCCTACCTGGAGCCGGACGTGCTCACCCACCGGATCGACGGAAGGTTCCACATCGTCGCCATCCGGTCCTTCCCCGCGATCGACGGCCAGGCCAATCCGACGGCGGTCGCGCAGACCGCGAAGCAGGCCGCAGTGCACGTGCTCGCGCTGCGGCAGGCCTTCCGGGCCGCCGGGCTCGATCAGGGGCAGATCGCCGACACCTTCCTGCTCGTCTGCCCCAAGGACTTCTCCAACCGGCCCTACCTCCGCCAGGTCGACCTGCGGCAGGAGCTCGACGCGCTGGAGTTCCAGCTGAACCGGCTGCACCGGGCCGAGGACCTGGTCCGCGATCTGCCGGCCGCGGCGACGCTGGACACCGAACGGGAACCCGGCGAACTCCGGGACACGGTGGGGAGGCTGGACGCCGCCTACGTCCCCGACTGCCTGTCCTTCTGCGAGATGGCGCACCACTGCCGCGACGAGGCGGACGCGTTCGCGGCCCCGGCCCGATTGGGCGGCGCGCTGCGGAACGACCTGCCCGGCATCGATTCCACGAGCACCGCCCTCGCCTATCTCGACGGCGTGCTGGTGGCCGGCGAGGAGGCCACCGAGACCGTCGAGCTGCTGCTCGCCGCGGAACACCTGCACCGGCTGCGCCGAGGAGAGGTCGCATGAGCATGCTCACCACGGTCGCCACCCTGCGTGCGACCCAGAGCGGCAGGGCCCAGCCACTTACGACCGTCCGGCACCAGCACCTCGACGAGAAGCCCTTCGTCCTGGTGCCGCTCACGCTCGCCGGGGAGGCCTGCGCACCGCTCGCGGCCCTGGCCGGGACCGACCCCGAACATCCGCTCCTGCTGACGGTCCGCCGGCCCAGAGACCGCGACATGCGGTTCCGCTTCGTCGAGGAACTCGCCGCGCTGCTCCTGCCGTACATCGAGGACTGCCGCGCCGATACCGAGACCTACACCGCCGGGCGGGGCAAGGAGAAGGAGGAGCGGGAGCGCGCCCTGCGCGCGCCGCAGCTCCTCGTCCCGAATGGCGAGGGCATCGCCTACGTCCGCCTCCTCGGTCGGCTCACCCGCCTGCGCGCCACCGAGGGCCCGCACGCCGTGCATCCTGACGTGCCACGGCTCGGAAAGTGGCTGACCTGGCTCGCCGACCAGGCGGAGTTCCCGGGCTCCAGCACGATGCTCGCGGCGAGCCGCCTCCTCACCGCCCACTGGGCGACCGGCCAGAGTTCCGCCGAGGACTCCCACCTGGCGGCGCTGGTCGCCTGGATCGACCCGCCCGAGGGAAGCAGCGGCGCCGAGGCCGCCCGGGCCGCCGAGGACCCGCTGGCGTGGCCGCCCGCCGGCCCGGCCACCGAGCCGGGCTTCGACACCGTCCTGCACGACCTGTTCGACCGGTTCGAGGAGACCGCGGGCCAAGTGCGGGAACGGGTGGGCGAGCGGATCGACCTCGCGCTGCTGGCACAGCTTCGGCCGACCTGGGACCTCGTCTGGCGCGGTGTCGGCCTGGCCCGGGCGTTGCCCGAGGGCGGGCGCGTCGCCGCCCGGTGGGCCTACGACCGCCGCTGGTTCACCGAGTACGCCGCCTACCTGGAGGAGCACGGCCACCCGCAGGGGCGGCGCGATCGCGCGGTGGGCGCGGCCCGGCGGCTCGCGCGGCTGGAGGACGCGGCCACGCGGTACGCCGTCGAACGCGCCTACGACGACCCGTTGGTGATGGCCGAGTACGAGCTGACGGGCGAGGCGTTCAGCGGGAGAGTCGTCGCCCGGGACGAGGACCGGCTCCTCCCCGGTGCGAGGAGTCCGCTCTGGCGGCCGACGATCACCATCCGCACCGACCGCCCGCTGCGCCTCGAGACCGGGGCGAAGGTGATCTCCCCCGCCCGGCCGGGCCAGTCCGCCGAGATCATCGACGTGACCCCGCACGACGGCACCCACCTGGTGGTGCTCCAGCTCAGCGGAGGCTTCGCGAACAAGCGCAAGCCGCCCGCCCCGCCCGGCACGCTCGCCGAAACGGACGAGCAGCTGACCTACACGGTGCTCAGCCTGGACACGATGCCGACGGCGTTGCCCGCGGAGGAGGACACCCCGTGGACCCACGGGGGACCGCGCCAACCCTACGAACCCACCGAAGAGGACGCCGAGGAGGAGTGGGAGTGAACCCGACCACGTCCATGACACCGGTTCCGCGCCCCCGCACGCCCGCTGTCGACGACACGAGCCCGGGCGCCCGCGCCGACCGGGCGGTCGCCGGGATCCTGGCCGACCTCGACACGGCCGCCGGTCGTGGGGTGGTCGTCGACTCCCCGCCGGGCGCCGGAAAGTCCACCCTGGTCAAGCGCGCCGCCGGTCACCTCACCTCGGCCGGCCACCAGGTGATGATCGTCGCCCAGACCAACGAGCAGGTCGACGACCTCGTGGACAACATCGCCCGGGAGTACCCGGACCTGCCGGTCGGACGGCTGCACAAGTCCGAGTTCGTGCTGCCCGCACGGGTGGCCCGCCACCCGAACGTCACCGGCGCCGCCGGTATCGACGCCCTGCGCGACCTGCCCGTCGTCGTGTCCACGGCCGCCAAGTGGGCACGCGTCGACGCCGGGAAGTCCGGGACCTGGCGCTGGGCCATCGTCGACGAGGCCTACCAGATGCGGTCCGATAACCTGCTCGCCACCGCCCCACTGTTCGACGCGCCCGACTCGCAGGTGCTCTTCGTCGGCGACCCCGGTCAGCTCGACCCGTTCGCCACCGTGGACACCGACCGCTGGCACGGCCTCAGCTGGGACCCGCTGCGCAACGCCGTCGACGTCACCCTCGCCCACGAGCCGAGCCTGCGCAGGCACCAGCTGCCGATCTCCTGGCGGCTGCCCGCGATGGCCGCGCCCCTCGTGGAGAAGGCGTTCTACCCTTTCTACCCCTTCGAGTCTGGGACCACGACGGGCGATCGCGTCCTCGACTACGGCAGCGTGCCCCATCAGACGACGCCGGAGGACCAGGTGCTCGGCCAGGCCGCCGCCACCGGCTGGGGCTACCTGGAACTCCCCGGCCGCCACACCCTCGACCACGACCCGCAGACCGCCGAGGCGCTCGCCGCGACGGCGGCCCGGTTGCTGGAACGCGGCGCGCTGGTCAACGGCGATCCGCTGGACCAGTCCCGGATCGCCATCGGCGCGGCGCGCACGATCCAGGTGGACGCCGTGAGATCCCGGCTGGCCGAACGCGGCCTCACGGAGATCACCGTGGACACCGCCAACCGCCTCCAGGGGCGGGAGTTCGACGTCACCCTGGTCTGGCACCCGCTCTCCGGCCGGCCGGACGCCTCCGCCTTCCACATGGAGACCGGGCGCCTGTGCGTCCTGCTGTCCCGGCACCGGTTCGCCTGCATCGTCGTGGCCCGGGCAGGAATCCGGGACCTGCTCGACCGGCACCCCCGAAGCAGCCCGGTGCACTTGGACGTGCCGCCGAAGTTCCCGGACGGCTGGCGGGCCCACCAGACGGTGATGGACCGGCTGGAGCGGCCGGAGCACCGGGCCCGGCTCTCCTAGCACACCGGGGCGGTGGCCGGGCGGGATTCGGGGGACCGGCGGTACCCGGCTGATGCGGGCACATACGGTTGGGACGGGCCGACGGCCCGAGGGGAGGGGACGCAGTGCGACGGGTGCCATCAGGGATGTTCCGGTTCACGACCGGCGACCGCGCCGAGGTCCACACCGCGATCCTGCGCGCGTTCGGTGCCGCGAACGAGCGGCTGGAGACCGCACTCGGTCTCGACGAGGTCCGGGCCCGGCTGCGGACCGTCGGCTGGCTCGACCCGGTAGAGGACGCGGACCTGCAGGAGCGGCTACGGCAGCTCAAGGGCTGGGGACTGCTCGACGTCGTGCAGAACCACGCCGAGAACTACCGCACCGCCGAGGAGTACGAGCGCCGCAATCTCCAGTACTCGCTGACCAGGATGGGCGAGGCCGCGCTCGCCGGCATGGAGCACGCGCTGTCGGTGCTGACCTCGACCGGCGCGCTCCAGACCGCCGTGCTGGAGGCGATCGCCGACCGGCTCGACGAACTCTGCCTGCTGCTGGACGAGCCGGCCTCGCCTGACCGGCGCATCTACAGCACCTTGCACGAACTGGAAGGCCACCTCGACGCGCTGCTCGCGAACACCAAGGCGTTCAACGGTGAGCTGCAGCGCCTGCTGCGCACCGAGGGCGCCGACCTCTCGACCTTCCGCGAGGTCAAGGCCGCCACGGTGACCTATCTCCAGGAGTTCCTGCTCAACCTCGACCAGCGCGGACAGCGGGTCGCCTCCGCTGTCACCCGGGTCGAGCGGCACGGAGTGAGCCTGTTGCACGCGCGGGCGCTGCGCGGGGCCGAACTGCCGCCGACCGCGGGATCCGAGCAGAGCGGGGACTGGCTCGGGCGGCGCAGGGCCCGTTGGGAGGGGCTGCGCGCCTGGTTCCTGCCCAGTGACGGGGCCCGTCCCCGGGTCGAACGGCTGCACGACGTGGCCCGCCGGGCGATCGTGACGCTGCTCCAGGTGCTCGACCGGATCACCGAGTCGCGGCGACGCTCCTCCAGCGCGGCCGAGGACTACCGGGAGCTGGCCAGATGGTTCACGGCCGCGCCGACCGACGACGACCTGCACCGCCTCTGGTCGGCCGCGTTCGGCCTCGGCCCGGCCCGTCACCACCACCTCGCCCACCAGGACCCGGAGCTGGTGCCCTCGTCCACCGCATGGGCGCAGGCCCCGCCGGTCCAGGTGTCCGCGTTGCTCCGAACCAGCGGGCGGACCGAGCGGTTTACCCGGACCGGCAGGGTGCGTGACATCGAGGCGCTCAAGGCCGCCCGGGCGGAACGTGCCCGCAAGGAGCGCGCCGAAGTGGAGGCGGCCTGGGACTTCCTGCGGACGGAGGGCCCGGTGCGGCTCTCCCACTTCGGTCGACTTGATCACCTCGTCTTCGAACGGTTGCTGGAACTCCTGGGCCGGGCGCTGGCCGGCCCCGTGGACAGCAGCGGTGCCCGTCGGGCCGTCACCTCGGACGGCCGGATCGAGATCGTCCTGTGGCCCGCCCCGGACGGCCGGAGCGCCGTGCTCCAAACCGTTCGCGGGCGGCTGGAGGGACCCGACTACCTGGTGGAGATCGGACGGCCGGGATCGGCCGCTTCCCGGAGACCCCGACTGGATGCCGCCGAATGAGCTCGCTCGCCAACCAACTGGTCGTCGCCGAACGCGAGGAGGTGGCCCGCGGCATCCGGCTCCTGCTGGGCCGGCCGCTGATCACCGACCGGGCCGACCCGGTCGCCTTCGAGCTGGTCCGGCGTCGCCAGTCGCTGCTGGCCAGGTGGTTCGACTACCACTGCGGTTGGCACCTCGTGGTCGAACCCCGCCTCGGTTACGCCCGCCTGTTCAAGGTCCTCGGGAGCCGGGACGCCTCCCGCCCCGCCAAACGCCTACGCCACGGCCGGTCCCCGTTCGACCGCCGCCGCTACACCCTGCTCTGTGTCGCCGCGGCGGAGCTGCTACCAGTGCCGGTGATCACCATCGGCCTGCTCGCCGATCGTGTCGTCCAGGCCTGTGCGACCGACGAGGCGCTGCCGTCCTTCGACACCGCCAGTGGTTCGGAGCGCATGGCCCTCGTCGACGCGCTGAAACTGCTGGAGTCCTACGGGGCGCTCCTCGTCCTGGACGGCGCCACCGAGAGCTTCGCGGAGTCGGCCGAGGCCAAGGTGCTCTACCGGGTCGACACCACCGTGCTCACCCGCCTTATCTCGGCCCCCGTCGGCCCCTCCCGCCTGGCCGTGCCACCTGGAGAGGTGCCGCGGCGCTTCGAGGAACTGCTCACCGAGACGCTCCACGAACACCGCTACGGCGGCTCGGGCAACGACGGACGGCCCCCGGCCTCGGAGACCCAACGCAACCTCCGGCTGCGGCACACCGTGTTCCGGCGCCTCCTCGACGACCCGGTGCTTCATCACGAGGACCTGTCGGCCGAGGAACTGGCCTACCTCACCACGCCGACCGGACGCCAGATCGTCCGCCGCGCCGCGGAACAGGGCGGCTTCGTCCTGGAGGAACGGGCCGACGGGCTGCTGCTCGTCGACCCCGACGGGATCGCCACCGACAGCAGGTTCCCGGACGATTCGGCCACCGCGCGGGTCACCGCGCTCCTCCTGCTCGAACCCCTGATCGCCGCGCCCGGCGGCCTGCTGCCGGAACAACTCGCGGCCGAGGCGGCCGAACTGCTGCGTCGCCACCCCACCTGGGCGAAGACCTACCAGACCGCCGACGGTCCCCAAGGGCTGGCCACCGACGCCGTGCGCGTCCTCGCAGACTTCGGGCTCGTCCGGCAGGCCGGCTCCCGGACAGTCGCCCGTCCCGCCGCGGCCCGCTACCGCGTGGCGATGACCGAGCCACCGACCACCCAGGAGGAGGACCCTCGATGAACGTGACGGAACTTCCGGCCCGGACGGCCGAGCCCGACACCGAGACGTTCGATCGGACGGCTCGCTGGCAGCCGACCAGGGCGGGCATCCTCAACGTCTGGCGCTACTTCGACGAGACCTTCACCTTCCACGACGGCCGGTTGCTCCTGCGCGGGCACAACGGCACCGGCAAGTCCAAGGCCCTGGAAGTACTGCTGCCCTTCCTGTTCGACGCCAACCTGCGGCCCAACCGGCTCTCCACGTTCGGCGGCTCCGAACGCACCATGCACTGGAATCTCATGGGCGAGGGCGCGTCCGGCAAGACCCGTATCGGCTACGTCTGGGTGGAGTTCCGCACCGTGCGGGGCGGGCAGCCCCGCTGGTTCACCTGCGGGGCACGGCTCCAGGCGAGCGTGCACACCGCCGGTGTCACCGCGGACTACTTCACCACCACCCTGCGCGTCAGCCGACCCGGCGGACTCGACCTCGTCAACGGAGCGGGCCAGCCGCTCACCAAAGCCGCGCTCGCCGAGGCCCTGCGGGGTGACGGCGAGGTACACGGAGCCGCTGCAGATTACCGGACCGCCGTCCGGACCACGCTCTTCCCCGGCCTGAGCGAGCAGCGCTACGACGCCCTGATCACCGCACTCCTCCAACTGCGGACCCCCAAGCTCTCCGAACGCCTCGACCCGGCACTGCTCTCCTCGCTGCTCTCGCGGGCGCTGCCGCCGCTCGGCGAGGGCGAGATCACCGAACTCGCCGAGGGCTTCGAGCGACTGGACCGGCAACGGGAGCACCTCAGGTCGCTCGACGAGGAGGTTGCGGCGGCGGACGCGGTGGCGAGCCAGCAGCGCGGATACGCCCGGCGCGTCCTGCGGGCCGGGGCCGCCGCGCTCATCTCGGCCACCACCGAGATGGACAACCTCACCAGGGTCGTCCGGGAGAGCGAGCAGGACCACGCGACGGCGCTCGACCGGCGGACCGAGGTGGAGATTGCCCGGACGGCGGCCGAGCACACCGGGCAGGAGGTCGAGGGTGCGATCCAAGGGCTGCTCGATTCCGAGGTATACCGGGAAGGACAGGAGATCGACCAGCTGCGCCGCCGCGCTGACCAGGCACAACGGGTCGCTAGGAACCTGCGGGAGAGCGCCGAGGTGAAGCGCCGGGCGGCAGAGACGGAACAGGACGGAGCCGAATCGGTCCGACGGCAGGTCGAGCATCATCTCGCGCACGTCCGCGCCGCCGAGGAGGACAGCCGGGCCGCCGCGCGGCGGGCGGCGATGGAGTCCGTGTGTGGCGAGGCCCGGAGGCTGCTGGACGGCCCGGCGGAGCCGCCGTCCGTAGCCCTGCGGCCGACGGTGGTCGCCGCCCCGGCCACCGAGGTGGCCGGCCGGGTGCGCGGCGCCCGCGTGCTGTTCCGCGGCGCCGTATCGGTGCGCCAGGAACAGATCGGCCAGGTCCGCTCGGCGCTCGGCCGTCACGAGCAGGCCCGGACCGACCGGCAGACCGCCGAAGGACACCTGGAACAGGCCCGTGAGCGGCTCTCCGACGCGACCGGTCGGCTCGACGAGGCCGTCCGAGCCCACGACACCGCCCTGGACGAGCAGGCCGGCCGGCTCCGGCAGTGGGCGGTGGACGAATGCACCGAACTCGTCATCGACGATCCGGAGGAACTCGCCGCCCGCGCGGCCACCGAGACAGCCGTGCTTGACCTGGTCAACTCGGCGGCCCGGAAGGTGGAGAAGACTCTCACCGCCCTTGAGACCACCGCCACCGCCGATCGTGAGGCCGCCCTCGAGTACCGGCAGCGGATCTCCGACGAACTGGCCCGGACGGCGGCCGAGACAGAGCTGGTACCGGCGGCACCGGCCTTCCGGACGAGCGATCGGGCCGACCTTCCCGGCGCACCGCTCTGGCGCCTGGTGGCCTTCCGCGCTGAGGCGGCCGCCGCCGAACAGGCGGGCGTGGAGGCGGCCTTGGAGGCAGCAGGTTTGCTGGACGCCTGGGTGACACCCGACGGCGCGGTCACGGCACCCGGCCACGACACCTACGCCCTTCCCGGTCTGGCGGACGCCGTGTCCGGCTCGTCCCTGCTCGACGTCCTGCGGCCGGAGTCCGACGCGCCCGTCCCGGCCGGCGTCATCCGCCGGCTGCTCGCCGGCGTCGCGTATGGGCCCCACCTTCCGGCCGATCACCCGGTAGCCGTCGCCGCCGACGGTGCCTGGCGGCTCGCCCCGCTCACCGGGACCTGGTCCAAGCACGAGGCCTGCTACCTCGGCGCGGCTGCCCGGGAGCGTGCCCGACAGCGCCGGATCGCCGAACTGACCGTCCGGCTCGCCGAGGCCGAAACCGCCGCCGAGACGCACGAGCAGGTGCTCCGTGCTCTGACCGAACGCCGCGACCGGCTTGCCGCGGACCTCCGCGCGCGGCCCGGTCACCAGGCCCTCGCCGAGGCGACCCGGACCAGGGAACGAGCCGAATCGGACCTTGGCACCCGGGAGGAAGCGGTCCGGGACGCGGTCACCCGGCTCGCCGATCGGGAGACCGCTGTGGCCCGTGCCCAACGGGCACTTGCCGGGATCTCCGCGGAGTACGGCCTGCCAACCGACCGGGTCGCCCTCGACCGGGTCGCCGCAGCCGTGACCGCGCTGCGCGAGCAGGCCGACATCTGGCTGGATGGTCACCTGGACTGGGCCACCGCACACAGCGCCTGGGGCCTCGCCCAACGCCACGCGGACAGCGTGCGCGCCGCCGCCCTGGAGAGCTCGGAGGCGGCGACGGGCGCCGAGGCCGAGGCCCGGGGGCTCGCGGCCACCCTCGAAGCCGTCGAGAGCAGCGTCGGCGAGGACTACCGGCAGCTTGCTGCCCGCCTCGACGATCTCCGGCTGACTCAGGCGCGTAGCCGCCGGGAGGCTGCCGATCTGACCGCCGAGCTGATCACCTTGGAGGGCCGGATCGGCGCGCTGCGCACGACCATGACGCAGGACGTCGAGCAGTACGAGCGGTCGGTCGAGTCGCGTGACGCCGCCGCCCGCAGGTTCCGCCACCTGTGCGTGCTCGGCCTGCCGGAGGACGCGGGCCGCGCGGTCGCGCTGACCGGCGAGGACGGTACGCGCGCCACCTTGGACGCGGCGCGGGATGTCGCGGCGGCCTGGCCGAGCATCCCTCACAGCGCCCGGAACCTCGGCGACTCCCTCAACAGGCTGTCGGAGGCCGTCCACCGTGCCCGGCAGAGCCTCGGCGGCCGGGCGGACGTGGAGCTGGAGGCCGACGAGGACATCCACCTGCTCACCGCCTCCGTCGACGGCATCCGCACCGGCGCCGCGGGGCTCTTGGCCATGCTCACCGAGGACCGCAAGCGCAGCAGCGACGACATCACCGCAGCCGAGCGCGACCTGTTCGAACGAACCCTGACGGGCGACACCCGACGCCATCTCGCCTCCCGCATCCGGCAAGCCACCGACCTGGTCGACCGGATGAACGGCCACCTCGCCCGTGTCCGGACGGCGTCGAAGGTGGCGGTCCGCCTGGTGTGGCAGATCCACCCCGACCTGCCCCCGGGCACCCGGGCGGCCCGGGAACTGCTGCTGAAGGACCCGGCCCGGATCACCGAGGCCGACCGGGAGGCGCTCTTCGCCTTCTTCCGCGGTCGGATCGACGAGGCCAAGGTAAAGAACACGGCGGCCACGTGGGAGGAACAACTGGCCGAGGTCCTCGACTACACGGCCTGGCACCAGTTCGTGGTCAAACTTGACAGAGGCAACGGCGCCAGCTGGCAACTGCTCACCAAGAAGCTGCACGGAGCGCTCTCCGGTGGCGAGAAGGCGATCGCTCTGCACCTGCCGCTGTTCGCCGCGGTGGCCGCGCACTACGAGGCCGTCGCCGCGGCTCCACGATTGATCCTGCTCGACGAGGTCTTCGTCGGCGTCGACAGCACCAACCGCGGTCAGGTTTTCGGTCTGCTCGCGGGGCTCGATCTCGACCTGCTGCTCACCTCTGACCATGAGTGGTGCAGTTACCAGGAGCTGCCCGGGATCGCCGTGCATCAGTTGATTGCCGGCAGCGACGGCGACGACGCCGTGACCAGTGCGCGGTTCGTCTGGACCGGGGCCGACCTGATCCCGGACGAGGGTGAGCCGGTCCCCGGTCGGACGGACCAGGAGTCGACACTGTCATGACGAAGAAGCAGGTGGGCCACGGGCTGGACCGGCCGGAGCTGCGGCCGCTCTGGCGGGCCCTCCATCACCGGATGTCGGCCGGCGGTCCGGTCGGCCGGGTGCGGGTCGGTCCGCTCGATGCGGCCGGCCAGGAGGCGGTCGCAGACCTCCTCGGCCTCGACCGCCTGCCCGGACCCCGGCCGACGGTCCGGCTGGCACAGCTCGACGTCGCCTTGTCCGAAGTCTGCGGTTTGACCGTCCGGCAGCTGGTGGCCGAGCTGGTCGGCCCGATCGGTGACCGGAGGACCGAACGGGAACAGAGCCGGGGGGAGCGGCTCGCACTCTGGGACTGGTTGGCCGGCCACGAGGTCGTCCGGGCCCAGCCGGCCCTCGTGGACTGGGCCGCCCAATTGCGGGCAGCAGGGCTCGTCGACGGCTCGGCCGATCGTACACGGGCGCTGCTGACCGCCGCGCTGGCGGTCCTGGCCGGACTGCCGGCCGACGGTGAGCCGCTCCCGGTGCTCGCCGCCAGGGTGGTCGACGGGGACTCGCACGCGCTGGACGACGGAACCCGGCTCTCGACCCTGGTGCTCAAGGCACTCGCAGCCCTTCACGACACGCCGGTTCCGGAGGGCGCGAACGAACGGCGCAGCCTCTGGGGCCGCGCCGGCGTGGCTGACGACCAGCTCTCCAGTACCGTGCTCACGGCCGGACTCCGCCCGCTCGGCGACGGTCCGGTTGCCAGGATCGCCCGGATCTGCGCCGATGCGGCGCACCCGCTCAGCCTGACGCTCGCCCAGCTCCGTGTCCCGGGAGAGGTCGTCTTCCCGGCCGTCCCCGTCCATGTGACGGAGAACCCCAGCGTGCTCGCGCTCGCGCTGAAGCGGTTCGGCTCCTCCTGCCCGCCCCTGGTCTGCACCTCGGGCTGGCCCACCACCGCGGTGGTCCGGTTGCTGAGGCTGCTCGCCGAGCACGGAGCACCGCTTCGCTATCACGGCGACTTCGACGGTGAGGGCGTACGGATCGCCGCGTATGTGATGGCCAAGACTGCCGCCGAGCCGTGGCGGCTGTCGGCCAAGGACTATCGGCAGACGGCCGGCCGGGTCCGGCGGGGTCCGGACCTCGGCCGGATCACGCCGGCGCCGTGGGACGCGGATCTCGCCCCGAGCCTGCTCGAGCTGCGGATCGCGGTGGTCGAGGAGGTGGTCGCGGATCTCCTGCTCGAGGATCTCGCGCGTGCCGCCGGCCTGGCCTGAACCACTCGGTCGGTCGGCGGCACGGATGCCCAGTCGTCAGTAGTCGGCGCTGGGGGCGCGGGTGGTGGGGCCGAGGTCGGGGTGGTCGCGGAGTTCGAGGGCCTCGGCGTGGCGGGCGAGTTCCAGCAGGACGAGGGTGTTGCGGCCCGGCCGCCAGAGCGGGGCGGGGGCGTAGAGGGTGCGCTGCGGGCCCTCCTCGGTGTAGCGGCCGAGCAGGAAGCCGTTGAGCCAGAGCAGGCCGCGGCCCCAGCCGGGGAGGGCGACGAAGGCGTCGGCCGGGGCGTCGAGCTCGGTCTCGAAGCGGTGGAAGGCCGGGTCGTCGTCGGCGGCCTCGGCGGCCGCGTCGAAGGCGAGCGCGGACAGGTCGGTGAGCGGGAGCGGGCGGATCTCCCAGCCGAGCAGGCGCTGGCGCTCGTGCGAGACGCCGCGCCGGATGCCCTTGCGGTCGTCGAGCTGCGGCCCGTAGTTGGCGCGGCCGAGGGCCTCGACCAGGATGTCCAGGGTGGCGCCGGCCGGGCCGGTGGCCAGCGGGAGGGTCGCGCCGGGGTCGTCGCGGTGGAGGGTGCCGAGCGGGCGGCCGTCGGCGAAGACCTGGGCGCGGTCGCCGATGCCGTCGATCCGCAGCGGCATTTCCGGGCGCGGGCCGGGGACGTGGGTGCGGTAGTGGATCAGGCCGAGGGACTGGCCGACCCGCTCCATCGGCTCCGGGGCGGGCCGGCGCACCGGAGTGGAGAGGGCGTCCAGCGAGTCCAGCAGCCGGACCCGGCCGGTCGCGCGGTCCAGCCGGCGCGGCGCCAACCGGGGCGGCTGGGCGGGGAGTTCGCCCTCCGGGAGCGGGACGTACTTGCCGATCACCTCGCGCAGGGCGTGGAACTTCGGGGTCAGCTCGCCGGCCTCGCCGATCGGCGCGTCGTAGTCGTAGCTGGTGACGGTCGGCTCGTAGCCGGGGGCGTCCGGGCCGGTGCCGGAGTGGTTGGCTCCCGCCCAGAGGCCGAAGTTGGTGCCGCCGTGCGCCATGTAGAGGTTGACCGAGGCGCCGGTGGCGAGCAGCTCGTCCAGCGACGCGGCGGTCTCCGCGACGTCCCGGACGTGGTGCGGCTCGCCGATCCGGTCGAACCAGCCGATCCAGAACTCCATCGCGGCCAGCGGGCCCTTCGGCTGCTGGCGCCGGAGCACCTCGAAGCGCTCGGGCGCGCGGGAGCCGAAGGTGGCGGTGGCCAGCAGGCCCGGGATCGCGCCGCCCTGCTGCATGAAGTCCTCGGACCCGTCGGCGGTGAACAGCAGGCAGTCCACCCCGCGCGCGACCAGGCCGTCCCGCAGGTGCGCCAGGTAGGCGGCGTCGTTGCCGTAGCTGCCGTACTCGTTCTCCACCTGGACGGCCACCACCGGGCCGCCCCGGCTCGCCAGCAGCGGCAGCAGCTCGGGCACCAGGGCGTCGAACCAGCCGTCCACCGCGGCCAGGAAGGCCGGGTCGGAGCTGCGCAGCCGGATCCCGTCGACGGCCAGCAGCCGGGCCGGCAGGCCGCCGAACTCCCACTCGGCGCAGATGTACGGGCCGGGGCGGAGGATGACGTCCAGGTCGTGCTCCCGGGCCAGCCGGACGAACCGGGCGACGTCCCGCCAGCCGGTGAAGTCCAGCTCGCCGGAGGGGAGCTCGTGGAAGTTCCACGGGATGTAGGTGTCGACGGTGTTGACGCCCAGGGCGCGCAGGCGGGCCAACCGGTCGTCCCACAGGTCGGGGTGGACCCGGAAGTAGTGCAGGGCGCCGGCGACGATGCGGTGCGGGGCGCCGTTGCGCCGGAACCCGGTGTCGTCGTAGTCGAGCTCGATCATGCGCTGACCAGCTTTCGGTGGTGACGCGGGCTGCCGGGAGTCGGGCCCGGCGGTCGGGAGCCCAGGGGCGTCGCAGGACGAAACGGGCGGTGCGGGGTGATCGTGCCCGGCGAGCCGGTGCGGCGGGGTGTTCCGGGCGGCCCGGGCGGGCCTAGACTGCACAGCCCGCGCGGCATTACCGACGGGTAGGTCGGTTGCCGCGGGGTGTCGACACCGACCGGTAGGGATGGGGAGTCCGGATGGCCGAGGAGCGGGTGCACGCGTACGGCGACGACGCGCTGGGAGAGGACGACGCGGTGGCGCTGGCCGCCCGGGTCCGGGCCGGCGAGGTCGGTCCGGACGAGCTGGCCGCCGCCGCGGCCGCCCGCGCCGAACGGATCGACGCGGTGCTCGCCCCGGTCGCCTTCGCCGCGTACGGGCGGGCCCGGACCGGGCCCGACGCCGGCCCGGACAGCCCGCTGTACGGCGTGCCCAGCTTCCTCAAGGACAACACCGACCTGCGCGGCATGCCCACCGGGCAGGGCAGTTCGGCCTTCCGCGCCAAGCCCGCCCGCCGCACCGCCGGGTTCGCCGAACAGTTCCTCGGCACCGGTCTGAGCGTGCTCGGAAAGACCCGGCTGCCGGAGTTCGGGCTGAACGCCTCGACCGAGTACGCCGAGGCCCGCCCGGTCCGCAACCCCTGGAAGACCTCGCACTCCGCGGGCGCCTCCTCCGGCGGCGCGGCCGCCCTGGTCGCCGCCGGCGTCGTCCCGATCGCCCACGCCAACGACGGCGGCGGCTCGATCCGGATCCCGGCCGCCTGCTGCGGCCTGGTCGGCCTCAAGCCCACCCGCGGCCGGACCGTCCCCAACGACCAGGGCCGCCGGCTGCCCGTCGACCTGATCACCGACGGCGTGCTGACCCGGTCCGTCCGCGACACCGCCGTCTTCCTCGCCGCCGCCGAACGGCACCGCCGCAACCCCGCGCTGCCGCCGCTCGGCCTGGTCGAGGGCCCGGGCGAGCGCCCGCTGCGGATCGGCCTGGTCACCGACTCGCCGACCGCGACCACCGACGGGCCGACCCGCGCGGCGGTCGAGGAGACGGCGGGCCGGCTGGCCGCGATGGGCCACCACGTCACCCCGGCGACCCTGCCGTTCGGCGAGGAGTTCTCCCGCGACTTCGTCCTGTACTGGGGCTACCTCGCCTTCCTGATCGCCGCCACCGGCCGGCTCACCGTCGACCCGGGCTTCCGGGCCCGCGAGCTGGACGGCCTCACCACCGGGCTGCGCCGGCTCTTCCACCGCGAGTTCGCGCGGGTGCCGGGCGTGGTGCGGCGGCTCCGGCAGGCCGAGCGGACGTACGCGGGGATGTTCGAGACGTACGACGTGATCCTGTCGCCGGTGCTGGCGCACGTCGCGCCGCCGATCGGGCACCTGAGCCCGAACGTGGCGTTCGACGAGCTGCTCGCCCGGCTGACCCGGTACGTGGCGTTCACACCGGTCAACAACGTCACGGGCGGGCCGGGGCTCGCGCTGCCGGTCGGGGCGGCCGCGGACGGGCTGCCGGTCGGGGTGCACCTGTCGGCGGCGCACGGGGAGGAGCGGGTGCTGCTGGAGCTCGCGTTCGCGCTGGAGGCGGACCGGCCCTGGCGGCGGATCCAGGACTGAGCGGGCGGGGCTGACCAGTGCGGGGCCGAGCGGGCGGCGGGCGGTGCGGGCCGGCCGGGTTCAGCCGAGGACGGGGGAGGCGATCGCGCAGGCGGCCCGGACCTCGCGGCGCAGCGGGCCGAGGACCTCGGCGGGCGCCTCGGCCTCCGCCTCGGGCCGGGCGGGCAGCGGGGTGCCGGTGCGGATCGCGGCGGCCAGTGCGGTCAGGTCGGCGGCGATCGCGGCGACCTCCTCCGGCGGGGGCGGCGGTTCACCGTGCTCGACCCGGACCCGGGTCGCGGTGGTGGCCTCCACCACCCGCTCGACCGCGATCACCAGCGGCCACCAGGCCGCCGCCCTGGTCCCGGTCGGCGGCGGTTCGGTGAGCGCCCGCTGGAACTCCGAGCGCACCCCCGAGAGGTCCCGGTAGAGCCGGCGCCGCTGCCGGGGCCGGGACAGCTGGTCCCGCCCGGGCGCGGCGGCGAAGGCCAGCGCCACGTACCCGGCGGCGTCCGCGACCGCGTCGGCCAGCCGGTCGCCGATCCGGGTGTGCCAGGACTCCGGCCAGCACAGGTAGCCGGCCACCAGCGCGATCGCGCAGCCGATCAGCGAGTCGTAGAGCCGGGGCAGGACGAGCCCGAACCCCTGGTGGTTGAGCAGGTCGGAGAGGAGCAGGATCACCGGGGTGATCGCCGCCGTCTGGAACGCGTAGCCCTTCGCCGAGAACGCCGGGATCAGCATCGCCAGCACGGCCGTGGTCGGCACGTCCCACCAGCCGCGCGGCACCTCGGCGAGCACCGGCATGGCGATCAGCAGTCCGGCGGCGGTGCCGGCCGCGCGCAGCACGGCGCGGGAGAAGACCGAGCCGAAGTCGGGCTTCAGGACGAAGGTGACGGTCAGCGCCACCCAGTACGAGCGGGGTACCGGGAGCACCGAGACCAGCACCTGGGCCAGGCCGATGCAGAGCGCCAGCCGCAGGCCGTAGTGCCAGGACGCGCCGGAGAGCAGCGCCGCCCGGGCCGCGCGCCGGGCCCGCACCCGGGGCGCGGCGGGGCTGCCCAGCCGGTCGGGGGCGGGGGTGGCGTGGTGCGGGTGGGCGCGGTCCGGTTCGACGTCGACGGCGGCCGCGTAGCGCAGCGCCTGGTCCAGGGCCCGTTCGGAGGGGCCGGTCGGCGCGGGCAGCGCCAGGTCCCGGGGCGGGGACGGGCCGGGTGCGCGGCCCCGTTCGACGGTGTCGGCGAGCGCCAGCACCGCCGCCGGGTACGCCTCCGGCAGCGGGCCGAGCCGGGCCGGGCGCAGTTTGGCGGCGGAGGTCGCCTCGACGATCGGCATCAGCGCGTTGAGCTGGGCGATCAGCCGGCTCAGCCCGGGGGAGCGGCCGTGCCGGCGGGTGCGGTGGGCGAGCAGCAGGTCGTAGGAGGAGTCGAGCGACCGGGTGACGTCCTGCCGTCGCTCGTCGTGCTCCGGGGTGCCGGCGGCCCGGACGAACGCGGCGACCGTCCGGTAGCTGTCGGCGACCGCCGCCCGTTCCGGCACGCCGCCGCGCAGCGGCCAGGCGAACAGGGTGAGCAGCAGTACGAAGGCGCCGCCGACGGTCAGCAGCAGCGGGGCCTTCCACCACGGCTGCGGCATCGGCAGCCCGGCCCCGACGACGGCGTTGAGCAGGAGCAGCAGGCCGGAGACGGAGGCGACCGAGCCGATCGAGGAGATCATCCCGGAGACCAGGGCGACCAGGGTGAGCACGGCCACGGCCGTCCAGTCGCTCCCGTACACCAGGGTGCCGAGGGCGACGCCGGCCGCGCCGAACAGCTGCGGCACGGCGATGTTGAAGAACCGCATCCGGTAGGCGTCGGCGGTGTCGCCGATGACGGCGGACAGCGCGCCCATCGAGACCAGCGCCCCGTACGCGGGCCGGTCGGCCGCGAAGCCGACGGCGAGCGGCGCGGCGAGCGCGACGGCGGCGCGGGCCACCGCCGCCCAGGGCACCGGCGCGGGCGCCGGCCGCAGCCCGGCGGTCAGCCAGCCGGGCGCCGGCGGAGGGCCGGGCCGCCCGCCCGGCGCACGCTGTGCCATGCAGCCAACGTACGGCCCGCCGCCACTCCGGGCCCGCCGAGCCGAGCGCACCCGTCGCCGGGCGAACACGGGTGTCCGGTCGTCCGTCCGCCGGTTCGACCGTCCCGGCCCGGGAACCCTCGGCGGACCCGACGCACGACGGCGGCGGCGGCGGGTGGGAACCTGCCGGTCGGCGTCTGCCGGGCCGTCGTCTCTGGGACGAGGTGCGAGGGCGGGAGGACCACCGGCGGCCGGAACTCGGAGGAGCAGACGGTCGGGTTCACGCTCGGCTACGGCTGATCCCGCGCCGCCGGTCCGGTGGTGTCGGGTGCGGCTCCGCCGGGGACGGGGTGGTGGGGAGGTCGCGGGTGCGGCCGACCGGGGAGAACAGCAGGACGAGGGCGGCGAGCGGGACGCCGGCGGTGGTCAGCCACATCGCCGGGCGCAGGCCGAGCGCGGTGCCCAGGAGGCCGGCGAGCAGGGCGCCGAGCGGGATGGTGCCGTAGTTGAGGACGGCGGCGCTGGCGCTGAGCCGGCCGAGCAGCTCGGGCGGGCAGTAGCGCTGCTGGAAGCCCGCCTTGATGACGTTCCCGGCCACCACCCCGGCCGAGACGCTGAACCCGCCGACCGCGTACCAGAGCACGCCCGGACCGGCGCCGGTGAGCGGGATGAGCAGGGCGAGCGCGGGCAGGCCCAGCTCGGACAGGAGCATCGCGCGGGCCGTGCCGATCCGGGCGGCGACCCGGCGGGCGGCGAACGCCCCGAGCACGCCGCCGCTCGCGGCGGCCGCGATCAGCCCGCCGACGGTGCCGGAGGCCAGGCCGACCTCGCGGACCAGGAAGGCGACCTGGATCGACTGGTAGCCCATCAGGGCGAGGTTGGAGGCGGCCCCGAACAGGGTCAGGGCGCGCAGCCAGCGGTCCCCGGCGAGCAGCCCGAGCCCCTCGGCGACCTCCCGCCGCAGCGACCGGCCGGTGGCGGACCGGGGGCGCGGCGTCTCGCGGTGCCGGATCCGGCCCAGGCAGAGCAGCGCGACGAGGAAGGTCGCGGCGTTGGCGAACATGCCGTTGACGGCGCCGGCCAGCTGGGCGATCAGACCGCCGGAGCCGAGGCCGGCGATCTGGGCGGCGGAGGCGCTGCCGTGCAGCTTGGCGTTGCCCTCGGACTGGTCGGCGGGGTCGAGCAGGTCGGGCAGGTAGGCGGTGTAGGCGGTCTGGAAGAAGACCGCCGCGGTGCCGGTGAGCAGGGCGACGGCCAGCAGCAGGCCGGTGCTGAGCCGGCCGGTCCAGCCGGCCACCGGGACGGCGGCGAACAGCAGCAGCGAGACGGCCGCGGCGGCCAGCATGACGGGGCGGCGCGGCAGGCGGTCCACCCAGACGCCGGCCGGCAGGCCGACCAGCAGCCAGGGGGCCCAGGCGGCCGCGCCGAGCAGGCCGATCTCGAAGGTGGAGGCGTGCAGTTCGGCGACGGCGATCAGTGGCATGGCGACGCCGGTGACGGAGGCGCCGAACTTTCCGGCGGTCTCGCCGCACCAGAGCAGCCGGAAGTCCCGGTGCCGGCGGAGCAGCCCGCCGGGCGCGGCGCGGTTCACCCGGCGCTCCGTTGCCGCTCGTCCTCGTTGTCGGAGGTGCGCGGGCGGCGCGGGAAGGACTGGAGCTGGACCACGATCGGCAGCGCCGCCGGGTCGGGTTCGGCGTCCGGGGCGGGGGTGTGGCGGTCGACGACGGCGGCCAGCTCCTCGTTGAGTGCCCGGAGCTGGGCCGGGGTCAGCCGCAGCCGGCTCCAGTCCGCGATGGTGCCGACGTCACGCCACTCGTCCGGCCAGTCCTCGGTGACGTAGTCGTTGACCCGGTCGAAGTACTGCTGGACGAGCTGGTGCAGGTAGAGCGCGAGCGGGCCGCGGGTGTCGGGGTCGTCGCGGAAGTCGCCGATGTCGAGCGAGTTGGAGACGGGGACGCGCCGCCACCAGCGTTCGCGCTTGGTGCCGCGGCCAGCCTCCTCCTCGATGAAGCCGTGTTCGGCGAGGTGGCGCAGGTGCCAGCTGACGGTGCCGGTGTTCTCGCCGAGCCGCTCGGCGAGCCGGGTGGCGGTGGCGGGGCCGTCGAGGTTGAGCAGTTCGAAGATCCGCATCCGCAGGGGGTGGGCGAGCCCGCGCAGGCTGCGCGCGTCCAGCCGGCGCTGCGGGCGCCCGGGTGCGGAAGGGGGCTCGGGCGTGGAAGCGGGCTCGGGTGCGGTGGGGGGCTCGGTGGTCATACGGCGATCCTAAGATGCAGAGAGTTCTCTGCATAGCTTTCTCTGCAGAGAACTCTCTGGAACTTGGGCGGTGGCCGGGGGCGCCTACCCGGAACCGCCCGGCGCGTGCCGGGCCAAGGCCTCGCGGAGGCGGGTCAGCCGCGCGATCTCGGCGTCCAGGGCGGCCAGCCGCCGCTCGATCACCGGGGCGAAGGTGTCCGGGCCGGCCTCGGCGACGGACGCGCAGCCGCGCGGCACGTCACCGACGAGCAGGTCCAGCCGGTGCGCGCGGCCGGCCAGGTCGTCGACGGTGAGCCCGAGCGCCAGCAGCGCCCGGATCACCCGCACCCGGGCCACCTCCGCCGGCCCGTACTCGCGCTGGCCGGCGGAGGTCCGGGCGGGCGGCGGCAGCAGCCCGCGCTGCTCGTAGAAGCGCAGCGCCCTGGGCGTGGTCCCCGCAGCCGCCGCCGCGTCGCCGATCCTCATCCGTCCCCCTGGCTTTGGGTGCGCGTCCGCTACAACTCGACGAGCGTGACGCCGAAGACGTCGCCGTCGAACAGTCGGGACAACGCCTCGGGCGCCCGGTCGATGCCCCGCACCACGGTCCGGGGGACGACCAGCTCGCCGGCCCGCAGCCAGCCGACCAGACGCCGGAGCCACTCCTCCTCCAGGTCCGCGTACCGCTGCCCGCCGATCCCGTGGACGGTGACGTTGCGGGCCAGCAGCCGGAAGGTGTCGACCACCGCCGGTGAACTGGCGCCCCGGCGCGCCGGGTCCAGCTGCCCGGACAGCGCCCCGACCAGCGCGAACCGCGCGCCCGGCCGGGCGGCGTCCACGGCGGCGGTCAGCTGCTCGCCGCCGACCAGGTCGATCAGCACGTCGATCCCGTCCGGCGCGGCCGCGGCGAGCTGCTCGGCGATCGGGCCCGCGCCGCGCACCAGGGCGGCGTCGTAGCCGAGCTCCCCGGTCAGCCGCCGGGCCTTGGCGGGTGAGCCGGCGGTGCCGATCACCCGGGCCGCGCCCAGCAGCCGGGCCAGCTGCCCGGCCACCGTGCCGACCGCGCCCGCCGCGCCGGTGACCAGCACGACGTCCCCGGCCCGCACCCCGGTCGCGCGGGTCAGCGCGCCGTACGCGGCGACCGAGGGGGAGAGCAGGGCCAGCCGGTCCGGCCCCGGGTCGGCCACCCGGGTGAACGCGGCGGCGTCGGCGACCGCGTGGTCCCGCCAGCCGAGCAGGTGGGTGACCAGGTCGCCCGGGCGCAGCGGCCCGTCCTCGGGCGCGGCCAGCACCTCGCCGAGGGCCGGCCCGAACAGCGGCTGGCCCGGTCCGATCGGCGGCAGCGGGGCGTCCGTCAGCTCCGCCAGCTCGCCGCCGATCAGCGAGCGCAGACCGGGGAAGACCAGGAAGGCCAGATTGCGGACCAGCACCTGGCCCGGGCCCGGCGCGGCGAGCGGGGCGTCCAGCACGGTGAAGTGCCCGGGGCCGGGCAGCCCGTCGGGCGCGCTGGCGAGCCGCACCTCGCGGGCGGTGGACGGGAGGGCGGCGGGCGGGACGGAGGACATGGCGGGCGCTCCAGGGGTGCCGGCGCGGCGGCCGGTCCGCCGCGGGGTGCCCGGACGCTAACCCCTGACCCGCGCGTCAGGGGCAAGCCCCGCCGAGCCGCCCGGCTGCCGCGATCGCCTGCCGACCGGCCCGATGATCTTCTAGAGTCACCACCGGGACCACCAGAACCACCTGAAGCATCTGCACCACCTCCACCATCCGTAACACCGGAACCGTCGGAACCGTCGGAACCGCTGGGGACCGTACGACCGAGAGGCGGCACCACCCATGACCGAGCAGCAGACCCCCGCGCCCTTCGAACCCGTCGACGAGGACTGGCAGACCGCCCTCGTGGTCGTCGCCCACCCCGACGACATGGAGTACGGCGGGGCCGCCGCCGTCGCCCGCTGGACCGCCCAGGGCAAGCGGGTCGTCTACGTGATGGTCACCAGCGGCGAGGCCGGGATCGACGGGATGGACCCCGCCGAGTGCGGCCCGCTGCGGGAGGCCGAGCAGATCGCCTCCGCCGCCATCGTCGGCGTCGACACCGTCGAGTTCCTCGGCCACCCCGACGGCGTGATCGAGTACGGGCTGCCGCTGCGCCGCGACATCGCCCGGGCGGTCCGCCGGCACCGCCCGGACATCGTCATCACCAGCAACTTCCGTGACACCTGGGGCGGGTCCTTCCTCAACCAGGCCGACCACATCGCGGTCGGCCGGGCCACCCTGGCCGCGGTGGGGGACGCCGGGAACCGCTGGGTCTTCCGCGAGCTGGTCGAGGAGGGCCACGAGCCGTGGGGCGGCGTCCGGCAGATCTGGGCGGCCTCCTCGCCGGAGTCGACGCACGCGGTCGACACCACCGAGCACTTCGACCGGGGGGTGGCCTCGCTGGAGGCCCACCGGGCGTACCTGGCCGGGCTGGGCGGCGGGATGGCGGACGCGCGCGGCTTCCTGGAGGGCGCGGGCAGCGGCGTCGGCAGCCGGCTGGGGACCAGGTTCGCGGTGGCCTTCGAGGTCTTCCGGCTGCGCTAGGAGCCGACGGCTAGGAATCCCCGGTGCTCCGCTGCCGTCGTCGGCGGCGGAGCAGCTGCCGGGCGGCCAGCAGGACGACCAGCACGCCGAACCCGACCAGCAGCCACAGCTGGTAGCGGACCGCCGTCCGGTAGACGGTGCCGATGTGGGCGCCGGCCAGGTAGCCGAAGCCGGACCAGACGCCCACCCAGAGCGCCGCGCCGAGCAGGTTGAACACCTGGAACCGGGGCCACGGCATCCCGGTGGTCCCGGCGATGATGCCGCTGGTCTGCCGCAGCCCGTCGATGAACCGGGCGACGGTCACCACCTTGCCGCCGTGCCGGGCGAAGAACGCCTCCGCGCGGGCCATCCGCTCCGGGGTGAGCCAGACGTAGCGGCCCCAGCGGTGGACGAAGGCCCGGCCGCCGGTGGCGCCGATCAGGTGACCCAGCGTGTTGCCGACCACCGCCGCCACGAAGGCGATCACCACCACGGCGGCGAAGTTCAGGTGTCCGGTTCCGGCGTAGACGGCGGCCAGCACCAGGATGGTCTGGCCGGGCGCGGGGACGCCGCAGTTGTCGAGCAGCACGAACAGCGCCACCGCCGGGTAGCCGTACTGGTCCAGCAGTGGGGCGAGGGCGGCGAGCGGCCCGGGCAGCGCCGGGTCCGCCTCCGTGAGTGACGGCACGACTCACCGCCCCGGGCCGGGCCGGCCCGGGGCGGTGGCCGCTGGGGTCAGTGGAGCGCCTCGCGGGGTTCGATGTTGCAGTCGGGGCCCGGGTAGACCAGGCCTTCGTGGCCGTCCTCGAAGCGGACCACGTACGGCGGCTGGCCGTCCTGGCCGCGCACCTCGACGATCTCGCCCTTCCGGTCGACCATGCCCACCGCCCGGCTGTGGATGTGGAGCTGGTCGCCTACCGCTGCGTGCATGGTCTTGCTCCTCGGGTGTGCTCGGGTGTGCTCGGGTGCCGCTGGTCGCCGGGGCGGCCGTCCGGCCGTCCACCTGACTCCACTCTGCTGCCGCCCCGCCCGGCCCGCAACGGCGCGCGGCCACCCGGCCGGGCTCCGCGCGAACAGCGTCGCTCAGCGCGACCCGAGCTGTTCGACGAGGTAGCAGCGGACCAGCCGCTTGCACTCGGTGATCATCGCCGGGTCGCCATCCGGGTCGCTGCGGAAGGCGAGCTTCAGCACCGCGTCCGCCGCCTCCAGGGCCACCCGCAGGCCGAGCGTCAGGGCCGCCGGGTCGGCCGTCGCGAACAGTTCGCCGCCGAGCGCCTGGAGCCGCAGCGCGACGGCGGTGTTGTTGTCGACCTCGACGTCCAGCAGGTGCAGGTCGTCCCGGACGCCGCTCGGCGCGGCCGCGCCGGCGAGCCCGAAGTCCACCTGGCCGAAGCCGGGGACGGTCCGCTTCATCGCGACGAACTCCTCCACCGCCAGGTCGGTGAAGCCGGCCGGGCCGAGCGGCGGCCCGCTCCGCAGCCGTTCGTCGAGCCGGTGCAGGTAGCGGTCGAGGTTGCGGGCGGCCAGGGCGGCGAGCAGGTCCTCCTTGCCGGCGAAGAACTGGTACAGCGTGCCGATCGGCACCCGCGCCCGGAGGGCCACCTCCTTGGTGGTGAGCGCGGCGGCCCCGGCCTCGTCGAGCAGCGCGGCGCAGGCGTCCAGGATCCGCTCGTACCGCTCCAGGCTGCGCTGCTGCACCGGGCGGCGCCGCCCCGGGCCGGCCCCGGCGGTCCAGTGACTCCTCGTGTCCGCGCTCATGGGGTCACTGTGCCGCATCGGGCGTTCGCCGGGCCAATCACCAAGATGAGGAAGGCTCATCTTCTCCGGGTGAGGGTACGGCCGGAGGCCGCGTACGGGTGGGGCCCGGCCGGAACGTTCCGGCCGGGCCCCACCCTCCCGTCGGCTACCCGGCGTGCCGCTGCTGCCCGGCGCCGGCCGGGACGAGGGCGTCGGCCGGCTCGGTCGCGTTGCGCAGCAGCTCCAGCGGGAGGTCGCGCCGGCCGTTGATCTGGAGCTTGCGGTAGACCCGGGTGAGGTGCTGCTCGACCGTGCTCGGGGTGATGAACAGCCGCATGCCGATCTCGCGGTTGGTGTAGCCGAGGGCGGCCTGGGCGGCGACCCGGAGTTCGGCGTCGCTGAGGCCGGAGAACCGCTCGTCGGGCGTGTGCAGCGGCGGCTGCTCGGTGACCGCGGCGGGTCGGCCGGGCTCGACGGCCGGTTCGGCGGTGTACTCCAGCAGGCCCGCGCACAGGGCCGGGACCTGGCAGATGTCGGCCTCCTCCTGGGCCAGGTGGGCGGCCCGGCGGGCGCTGCCCAGGTCGCCGACCGCCCGGTAGGCGTGCGAGAGGTCCGCCATCGCCCGGGCGGTCTCCAGGTGATCGCCGGACGCGCGTAGCTGACTGACAGCATCGCGCAGGAGTTGCACCTTGTGCGGCCCCTCGGTGCTCGCCGCCAGGATCCGCAGCGAGACGCCGCGCAGCCGGGTGCCGACCGCTCCGGGGCGGGCGAGCTGCTCGTTCACCAGCTCCCGGGCCTTGTCCTTGTCGCCCAGCCGCAGGTGCACCTGGGCGAGGTCGCCGCGCCAGGGGGTGATCGCCGGGATGTCGATGCCCCACTCGCGGGCCAGGTCGCCGCACTTGCGGAAGTCGCTGAACGCGGCGAGCACCCGGTTGGTCTCCAGGTAGAGCCGGCCCCGGGCGTGCAGGTAGCGCAGGCCGACCACGGTCTCGAACATGGAGCTCGGCGAGGTGTGCTGGAGCACGGTGTCCGCCTCGGCGTGCTCGCCCATCGCGGTCGCCGCCATGACCAGGGTGGAGATCGCGTAGCTGATCAGCAGGCCCCAGCTCTGCGCGGTGGCCTGGTCCAGCGCGGCCCGGGCGTAGGTGCGGGCCAGGGCCGGCTTGCCGCGGCGCAGGGCGAGGTCGGCCCGGATGCCGCTGAGCATCGCCTGCCAGGCGGGGGCCCGGCGGCGGACGGCCTCCGCCATCAGGCTGTCGCACCAGGAGGCGGCGCACTCGACCTCGTCCGCGTAGGCGAGCGAGAGCAGGGTGGTGGCGAGCACGCCGAGCGAGGTCTCGCTCAGCCGGGAGCTGCTGAGCAGGTGCCAGGAGCTCTCGACCAGCTCCTCGCGGTGCCACTCGTGCAGCGCGGTGGACAGTAAGGAGGCGGCGCGGCTCCACGGGTCGCTGTCGGTTCCGGTGCCCGGGGCGGACGGGCCGTCCGGCTGGGCGCCGGTGCCGGCACCGGCGCCGTGGGGCCGGCGCGGGCCGTAGATCCACTGGTAGGTGAGGTCCAGCTCGGCGGTGGTCTGCGGGTCCGGGCGGGAGGAGCCGTCGTGCAGCCAGGTGAGCGCCTTGACGGCCTGCTCGTGGTCGCCCTGCCAGAGCAGGTTGCGGACCACGATCGCGGTGTCGCGCTCGCTCAGCCGGCCGCCGGAGAGCGCGTCCTGCAGCGGGGTCAGCCGGATCGCGGCGGACGGGTTGGTGCGCCAGCGGGCCATCGCCAGTTCGGCGGCGACGGAGATCTGCTGCGGGCCGGGGGCGCAGTGCCGCAGCGCCAGGGCCAGGCACTGGGTGGCGAGCCGGGCGTCGTCCTCGACCACCAGGACGGTCCGGGCGACCTCGCGCAGCAGGCCCACCGCCCAGGGGCCGGGGATGTCGTCGAGGGCGATCAGGTGGTGTGCCACGTCCACCGCGGTGGCGCCGTGCTCGTAGAGCAACTCGGCGGCGCGCGAGTGGAGTTGGGAGGCCTCTTCGGGTGGGAGGTTCTTCAGCACCAGGGCCGCGGCGGCCGGGTGGCGGAAGTGGCCGTCCTCCAGCAGGCCGGCCTCGGCGAGCACCTTGAGGCCGCGGGCGATGCCATCCGGCGGGGAGCCGAGCAGCCGGCCGATCAGGTAGGGCGAGGCGTGCGGGCCGAGGATGGCGACCCCGCGCGCGATGTCGACCAGCCCGAGTTCCCAGCGGTGCAGACAGGTGAGCACGGCCTGTTCGAAGGCCACGCCGACCACCGGGAGGGTGCCGGCCGGTTCGCCGGCGTGGGCGTTGTCCTCGATCAGGGCCCCGACCAGCATCGGGTTGCCGGCGGTCAGCCGGTGGTAGGTGCCGGCCAGCCGGGCGGCGGTGCGCGGGCCGAGGGTCGCGGCGAGGTGGCGGCCGACGCCGTCCTCGGAGAGCGAGTCCAGCACGATCCGCTGGTGCGGCATCCGGGTCAGTTCGACCCGCAGGGCCGCCGGGGTGGTGAAGGAGTCGGTCCACTCGGTGAGCAGCAGCAGGGTGCGGGTGGAACGTATCCGCAGCCGGAGGTAGAGCAGCGCGCGCAGCGAGGCCTGGTCGACGAAGTGCAGGTCCTCGACGGCGAGGACGACCCGGCGGTGTTCGGCCAGCTTGAGCAGGGTGTCACAGGCCTCCTGGATGATCCCGGTCTCCCGGCGCGGGCCGCCGTCCGCGCCGGGACCGGGTTCTCGGGCCGGTTGGTCGGCCACCGCCTCGGCGACTCTGCGCAGGACCTCGGCCGGCAGTGGCGCGTTGTGCACCAGCTGGCTGAACACCCCGAGTCGGACCGAGCGTTCGGAGTACGAACCCGTCGCCGTGAGCAGCAGTGCCTCGGAGTCCTGGACCTGTTCGCAGAACGCGTGCACGAGCTCGGCGGTGCCGCTGGCCAGCGAGCCGCTGACCACGATGGTGCGTCCACGGCGGTTCTTGCTCTCCGAGAAGATCCCCCTCAGGGCGTCCAGTGCCTCGTTCATCTCCACCGGCGCCATTGCGCTGATCCCCCTATTGTCCAACGGCTGCGAGCGATTACCAGGCCGACGCATTTGTTGCAAGGTGATAACCGTGGCCGCCTGGTGGTGTTTCTGCTCAGAGAAACGCCGATGTGGCGACCCTATGCCCCGTGCCCCGTGTTCAAAGTGAAGAAGTCATCAAAGCTTGCATAACAATCCAGACCGCCGGCCGGGCGCACGTCCGGGCGACGCGTTCCGTCGCGCGCGGGGCGCGCGGGGCGGGGTGTCCCGGACGTGAGGCGGACTGTAGAGGATTTTCATACGCTACGGGAGCGTATCGCGGAGGTCGGGGGCCCGATGGGGGAATCTGTCCTAGTTTTCGGCGTTCGGCCACCCGTGCGCCGCTTTTCGGCCATCTGTCGGACCGCCCCGGGCGGGCGCCGGGGGCGGCGAACCCGCCGGTGGGCGCGGGGACGGGGGGTGGGGTGGGTGGCCCCCCTATCGATGGGGCGGGACCCCTGCCGGGCCGGTGCCGACCGGGCACGGCACGGAGCTCCGGGCCCCGGGGCGCGGCGCGGCCGGGGGGTATACGGAATGACTTGTTCCGGTCGTTTGGGCCGCCGTCCCGCCGGGTTCCCTCTTGACACCCCTACTCGGCCGCGCCGCCCGGCCGGAAAGAAAGGGGGGGATCAGGGGGATCGGACTCCTTATCCCGGGCGGGCGGCATGGCGCAGACTTTCGCCGCGGCGGGTTCCGCAGCCGCCCGTGCGGGTACCGAGGTGGGGTTGGGAATGGATGCGCTGAATCGCTTCGAGACAAAGAAAACGTTCCAGTGGACCAGGCTGGAATGGCTGGCCGGGCTCGGTGTCGCCGTTTTCCTGGCCATGACACACCTGGGCGACATTCGCTGGCCGGTGTTCATCGGGCTCTTCCTGATCATCGACCTGGTCGGGTACATCCCGGGGGCGATCGCCTTCCGCCGGTCGCCCGACGGCGAGATCGCCAAGGGCTACTACGTGGCCTACAACGTCATGCACAGCCTGCTGACCTCCGCCGCGATCGCCGGCCTCTGGGCCTGGCTGGTCGAACCGGAGTGGGCGCTGCTGGCGCTGCCGATCCACCTGTTCGGGGACCGCGGCATCTTCGGCAACTCGCTCAAGCCGCTGGACACCTCCTTCGAACCCAAGCCGCACCCGGCCTTCACGGAGTTCGAGGCCGCGTACCGGCAGACGGCCGCGGCGGCCGCGCAGAGCCGGACGACCACCGTGAGGAGCACCGCCGATGCCGTCAGCCACTCCCGTGCTTGAGGACGTCCACAAGATCCTCGAACGGTACGCCGACAACCCGAGCGCCTTCCTGGCCCTGAACGCGCGGACCGAGTACTTCACCGCCGAGGGCATCGACGGCTGCGTCGCCTACCGCACCGCCGGCCGCTACCTGGTCCAGTTCGCCGGTCCGTTCGCCGCCGACCGCGACCGGCCGGCCCTGCTCGCCGCCTTCCGCAAGCACGCCGCCTCCCGGCGCAAGAAGGTCCTCGCCATCCAGCTCCAGGAGTCCGACACCGAGCTCTACGCCACCGGCGGCTTCACGGTGAACCAGATGGGCGCCTCCTACGCGATCGACCTGTCCCGCTTCACCCTGCGCGGCTCCAAGTTCGTCCGGCTGCGCAACAAGATCTCCAAGGCCGGCCGGAGCGGACTCGTCGTCACCGAGGACGACCCGCTCGCCGTCGACGCCGAGCTCACCGAACTCGACCGGGACTGGCTGCGCGGCAAGGGCCGCTTCGCCAAGGAGCTCACCTTCATGGTCGGCGAGCGCACCGGCGAGGTCGCCCCGCTGCGCCGCCTGTTCGTCGGACGGATCGACGGCGCGGTCATCGGCTACATCTCCTACTCGCCGGTCTACGGCACCCGGCCCGGCTGGCTGCACGACCTCACCCGCCGCCGGCGGGAGGCCCCGCCCGGGGTGATGGAGGCGATCAACTCGCACGCCATCACCGCGCTCAGCGAGGACGGCGCCGGCTGGCTGCACCTCGGCTTCACCCCGTTCACCGCCCTCGACCCGGCCCACGAACCGCCCGGCGCCAGCCCGATGGTGGCCCGGATCGTCCGCTTCCTGGCCGAGCACGGCGAGAAGGTCTACCCCTCGGCGACCCAGGTCGCCTACAAGGAGAAGTGGGACCCGCACGCCGTCCTGCCCGAGTACCTGGCCTTCGAGGGCCGGCCGAGCCTCGGCGCGATCCTGCGCCTGATGCACCTCGCCAACGCGATCTAGCGGCCGCCACACCACCGGACCGCGGGACCGCCGTACCGCCGCCGCACCGCCGACCCGCCGCCGCGCCACCACCGCGGACGGCGATCGTCACAGCACAGCACCCGAACGCACCGAGAGGTTGAGCACACATGGGATTCCTGGACCGGGAGCGGGCCGCCCTGGAGGCACTGCTGCCAGGGCTCGACGCCGAGCTGGCCGGCCTGCCGCTGGGCGAGCTGGAGAACGCCGACAGCCCCGGGATCAAACTGTTCCGGGAGTCCGGCGGCGCCGGCCTGCTCGTCCCCACCCAGCACGGCGGCAAGGGCGCCGACGCGCTCACCGCCTGCCGGGTGCAGCGGGCGATCGGCTCCCGCTCGCCCTCGCTCGCCGTCGCCACCACCATGCACCACTTCTCGCTGGCCAGCCTGGTCGTGCTGAGCGAGACCGGCAACGGCTTCGAGTGGATGCTGCTCTCCGGCATCGTCGACAGCAAGCTGCTGCTCGCCTCCGGCTTCGCCGAGGGACGGCCCGGCAGCAGCATCCTCCAGCCCAGCATGACCGCCCGGGTCACCGAGCAGGGCCTGGTGGTCAACGGCGCCAAGCGGCCGTGCAGCCTGGCCCGCTCGATGGACCTGCTCACCGCCAGCGTGATGGTCCCGCGCACCGACGGCACCGGCGAGCAGCTCGCCGTCGTCCTGATCCCGGCCACCGACCCGGGCCTGAGCGTCGCGCCGTTCTGGGGCTCCTTCGCCCTGGCCGGCGCCGAGAGCGACCAGGTCACCGTCGTCGACGCGGTCGTCCCCGAGGACCTGGTGGTGCGCACCGACGTGCCCGAGGGCGAGGTGCTGGACGACATCCAGACCACCGGCTTCGTCTGGTTCGAACTGCTCATGACCGCCAGCTACCTGGGCGCCGCCAGCGCCCTGGTCGAGCGCGTGCTGGCCAGCGGGAAGGTGCCCGCCAACGAGCGGATCCGGCTGGTCACCGAGCTGGAGGCGGCGATGGCCGCGGTCGAGAACGTCGCCCGGCAGACCGGCGCCGAGCGCTGCGCGCCGGACCTGCTGGTCGACTCGCTGCACGTGCGCTACGCCGCGCAGGACGCCATCGCCCGGGTCGTGCCGCGCGCCGTCGAACTGCTCGGCGGCCTGAACTTCATGAGCTCCGGCGACGTCGGCTACCTCGCCGCCGCCGTCAACGGGCTCGGGCTCCACCCGCCGGCCCGCGGCCGGATGGCGGACCCGCTGATCGCCCACCTCGCCGGCGGGGCGCTGGAGATCCTCTAGGCCCGTCGAGGACGGGGCGCCGGACAAGGCCCGCGGGCGCCGGACGACGTCCGAGGGTGCTGGAAATCCCCGCTGGGGGACGGGAAAACGACGCAAGAGGACGGGAACATGAGCAAGCCGACCATGCTGCTGACCGGTGCGACGGGGGTGCTGGGCCGGGCCTTCATCGAGGAGCTGGCCGCGGACCACCACCTGATCGCGCTGCGGCACCGCACCGCCGTCGACGACCCCCGGGTCGAGGAACTGGCGGGATCACTGACCGACGAGCACCTGGGCCTCGGCGCCCAGGGCTTCCGCGACCTGGCCCGCCGCACCGACGTGGTGCTGCACTCCGCCGCCCGCACCGGCTGGGCCTCCACCCGCGAGCAGCTGTTCGCGGCGAACGTCACCGGCACCGAGCACATGCTGGCCCTGGCCCGGCAGGCCGACGTGCCGTTCCACTTCGTCAGCACCGCCTTCGTCGCCCGCCCGCAGAGCGAGGAGAAGCGCGAGATCGGCCCGGCCGCGTACGTGGACTCCAAGGTCGCCGCCGAGCAGGTGGTCCGCGACAGCGGGCAGCCGGTCGTGATCGTCCGCCCGTCGGTGGTCAGCGGCCACTCCAAGACCGGCGAGATCTCCAGCTTCCAGGGCCTGCACAAGGTCATCTCCTCGGTGATCCTGGGCACCGTCCCGGTCCTGCCGGCCGGCCCCGAGTCGCCGATCGACACCGTCCCGCAGGACGTGGTGGCCGAGGCCGTCGGCCGGCTGGTCCGCCGCGGCACCACCAGCGGCGAGTTCTGGCTCACCGCCGGCCGGCAGTCGCTGACCCTCGGCGAGTGCGTCGAGCAGGCCCTGCTCGCCGCCGAGCGCTACGGCATGCCGCCCGAGCACCCGCCGCGCCTGATGCCCACCGAGGCGCTGGACCGGCTGATCCTGCCGCTGATGGAGGACTCCATGCCGCGCGTGCTGCGCCAGCAGTTCCGCGGCTTCGTCGAGCTGATGATGCTCTTCCAGGTCGCCTCCACCATGGAGTCCTCCTTCGCCGAGCTGGGGATGGCCGACGCGGTCAGCCACGACCGGCTGGTGGAGGCCTTCGCCCGGGCCTCGGACTTCTGGATCACCAGCAAGATGCCGGAGCGGGAGGCCGTCGCGTGACCACCGACGACGTCCTGACCACCGACGACGTTCTCGCCCCGGACGTGGACCCGGAGCTGACCGGGCTGCGCTACGAACGGCACTTCGGCGCCGGCAAGGCCTCGCTGGCCCGGATGCTCGGCACCGTCGTCGAGGTGCACTCCGAGGGCGCCTGGATCACCGCCGCCGACGGCAAGCGCTACCTGGACTTCGGCGGGTACGGGGTGTTCATCCTCGGCCACCGCCACCCGCGGGTGGTCGAGGCGGTCCGGCGCCAGCTGGACCGGCACCCGCTCGGCACCCGGGTCTTCCTGGAGCCGGTCGCCGCCGAGGCCGCCGAGGCGCTGGCCGGCGTCGCCCCCGGCGACCTGGACTTCGTGCACTTCGTCAACTCCGGCGCCGAGGCCACCGAGGCCGGCCTCAAGCTGGCCCGCGCGCACGGCCGGACCGCCCTGGTGACCACCGAGCGCGGCTTCCACGGCAAGACCATGGGCGCGCTCAGCGTCACCGCCAACCGGCAGTACCAGCAGCCCTTCGAACCGCTGCTGCCGGACACCTGCCAGGTCCCCTACGGCGACGCGGCCGCGATGCGCGCGGCGCTGGCCGAGCGGGTCGGCCGGGCCTGCGTGATCGTCGAGCCGGTGCAGGGCGAGGGCGGCGTCCGGATCCCCCCGCCCGGCTACCTGAAGGACGTCGCCGACGCCTGCCGGGAGTTCGGCGCGCTGCTGATCGTCGACGAGATCCAGACCGGCCTCGGCCGGCTCGGCACCTGGTGGGGCTGCGACGCCGAGGGCGTCGTCCCGGACATCCTGCTGGTCGGCAAGGGCCTGTCCGGCGGCGTGGTGCCGGCGGCCGCGATGCTCGCCCGGCCCGACGTCTACCGCCCGTTCGGCCGTGACCCGATCCTGCACACCTCCACCTTCGGCGCCTCGCCGCTGGCCACCGCGGCGGCCCTCGCGGCCGTGCGGACCATCCGCGACGAGAAGATCGTCGAACGGGCGGCCGAGCTCGGCGAGCGGCTGCTCGCCGACATCCGCCGGATCGTCGCCGAGCGCGCCCCGCGGCTCGTCCGGGAGGTGCGCGGCCGCGGCCTGCTGATCGCCGTCCAGCCCGCCGAACAGCGCTTCGTCGGTGAGCTGCTGCTGGAGCTGATGGACCGCGGCATCCTGCTCAACCACTCGCTGAACGCCTCCGAGGTCCTGCGCTTCACCCCGCCGGCGATCCTCACCGAGGACGAGATCCAGCTCTTCCTGACCGTGCTCGACGAGGCGCTCGCGGCCGTCGCCGCCCGCGTCTGACCGAGCCCGGCCGCACCGCCCCACCGTCTCCCACCGACCCACCAGATTCTCCGAAAGGGGATCACCATGCCCAGCGTGAGCATCCACGTCCTCTCCCCGGCCGTCGCGCCCGCCGAGGCGTACCGCCGGATCAGCGACTTCGCCCGCTACCCCGAACTGACCCGCACCGTGGAGAGCGTCGTCGTGCTGCCGCCGGCCGCCGACGGCACCGTGCTGTCCGAGTGGACCGTGCACTTCCGCAACGGCCTGCTCAAGTGGTCCGAGCGGGACAGCTTCCACCCGGAGCAGCTGGCCATCTCCTTCGAGCAGGTCACCGGCGACTTCGCCGAGTTCAGCGGCGACTGGCTGATCGAGGCCGACGGCGAGGGCACCCTGGTCCGCTTCCTCGCCGACTTCGACCTCGGCATCCCGACCCTCGCCGCGATCCTCGACCCGGTCGCCGAGGCGGCCCTGCGCACCAACATCGTCACCATCCTGGAGGGCCTGCTCGGCGACGCGCAGGAGATCGTGGTCGAGCCCGAGACCGCCGACTCCGCGCGGTCATGACGGCTCAGCGGGCCACCACCGCGTTCGCCGTCCGCGGCGCCGGGGACCGCAGCCCGGAGACCTGCCTGGGCCTGTACCAGCAGCTCGCCGGGGCCGTCACCCTGGTCACCACCTGCGGCCCGGACGGCGAACCGCTCGGGCTCACCGCCTCGGCCGTCACCACCGTGTCGCTGCGGCCGCCGATGGTGCTCGCCTGCCTCTCCACCGGCTCGGCGACCCTGGCCGCGCTCCGCAGCCGGCGGGCCTTCGCCGTCCACCTGCTGCGGGCCGGTCAGGCCGCACTGGCCACCGTCTTCGCGGGCAGCGGCGGGTCGGCCAAGTTCACCGGGGTGGAGTTCCAGTGGGAGCTCGGCGTCCCCGTGCTCGGCGGCACCCTCGGCCGGGCCGTCTGCACCCTGGCCGACGAGCGCGTCTACGGGGACCACAGCCTGGTGGTGGGGCACGTGGTCTCCGTCCGGACGGCCACCGCCGAGGAACGGGACGGGGACGGGCCGCTGCTCTGGCACGACCGCCGGTTCCGGACGCTGGCGGCGGAACTGTGACGCCCGGATCGGCGCCGGACGGCCCGGTGCGGGACGGGGCAGTGCGGGGCGGCACGGTCCGGGACGGGGCGCCGCCGGTCGAGGAGCCGCCCTGGCGGCCCGTACCGCTCGCGGCGGCGCCCCCCGTCCGGGGCCGGATCACCGCCGACGTGGCGATCGTCGGCGCCGGCCTCACGGGCCTCGCCACCGCCCACCACCTGCTCCGCCGGGACCCCGGCCTGGACGTCGTCCTGCTCGACGCCGCCGGGCCGGCCGCCGGCGCGAGCGGGCGCGGCACCGGCCTGGTCGGCCCCCGGATCGGCCCCGCCATCGACCGCGCCCGCAAGCGCTTCGGCGACGAGACCGCCCGCGCCTGCTACCTCGCCAGCGAGGACTGGGTCCGCCAGACCGTCGAACTGGCCGAGGAGCTGGGTGCCGACTGCGGCCTCACCACCGACGGACAGCTGATCGTCGCCACCACCGGCCCGGCCGAGGAACGGCTCGCCGCCCAGGCCGAGGCCTACCGCCAACTCGGCCTCGCCGTCGAACCGGTGGACCGGCCCGGCCGGTTCCGCGCCGCGCTGCGCCACCCGGTTGCCGCCACCCTCGACCCGGCCGCCCTGACCACCGCCCTCGCCGCCGACCTGGCCCGGCGCGGCCTGCGCCGCTTCGACCACAGCCCGGTCCGCACCCTCGGCGGCGGCGAACTCGACTGCCCCGACGGCACGGTACGGGCCCGGCACACGGTGATCGCGGTCAACGGCTTCACCCGCTCGCTGCGGCTGCCGGTCGGCACCGTCGCACCGCTGCAACTGCACGCCGTCGCCACCGCCCCGCTGACCGCCGCCGACCGCGCGCTGATCGGCCCCGAAGCGGTGATCGACGCGACCACCCTCGCCCCCTACTACCGGCTCACCCCCGACGGACGGCTCGTCATGGGCGGCGGCCCCGTCCGCATCCCGCCCACCACCGACCCCGCCGCCCACCGGCGCGGCTGGGACTGGCTCGCCCGGCGGCTGCCGGTACCGGCCGCCGTCACCCACCGGTGGACCGGCCAGGTCGGCATGACCGGCGACGACCTGCCCGTGGTCGGACGGATCGACGAGCACACCTGGTACGCGGGCGGCTGCTGCGGCCACGGCCTGGCCCTCGCCACCGCCACCGGCCGCCACCTCGCCGAGGCCCTCACCGGCGAGGCGCCGCCCCCGCTGCCCTGGCACCGCGAGCGGGCCCCCTGGCTGCCCGTGACCGGCCCGGCCGCCCCGCTGCTGCGGGGCTATCTGCGGTTTCTGGCCCACCAGGCCGGCCGTACGCGGTAAGCATTCCGGGGGCGGACGCCGCGCGCCACCTCCGAACCACCAGAGAAAGGACGGGACATGCTCGTCAGACACCTCAACTTCGGTACCTACCGGCCGCCCTCGCGTCGACTGGTCAACGGTGAGGGGAGCTACTTCCAGGCCGCCCACATGCTCTGCCACTGCCTGCTGGTGGAGACCGAGGGCGGCCTGGTGCTGGTCGACACCGGCTTCGGCACCCGCGACATCGCCGACCCGGTCGGCCGGCTCGGCCGCGCCTTCCTGCTGCGCTCGCGCCCCGTCCTGCGGCCCGAGGAGACGGCCGTCCAGCAGCTGCGGGAGCTCGGCTACGACCCCCGGGACGTCCGGCACATCGTCCTCACCCACCTCGACCGGGACCACACCGGCGGGCTCGCCGACTTCCCCGACGCCCGGGTGCACGTCTACGGCCCCGAGTACCGGGCCGCCATGAACCCGCCCAGCAAGCTGGAGCGCGGCCGCTACCGGCAGAGCCAGTGGGCCCACGGCCCGAACTGGGAGATCCACGAACTCACCGAGGGCGAGCGCTGGTTCGGCTTCGAGTCGGTCCGCGAGCTGCCCGGACTGCCGCCGGAGATCCTGCTGATCCCGCTGCCCGGCCACACCCGCGGCCACGTCGGCGTCGCCGTCGAGACCGGCGACCGCCCGCTGCTGCACGCCGGGGACGCCTACATGTTCCACGGCGAGATCGCCGACCAGCCCTGGTGCACGCCCGGCCTCAACGCCTTCCAGCGCAAGGTCGAGACCGTGCCCGACCGGCTGCCCAACGTCGCCCGGCTGCGCGAACTGCGCCGCGGCGGCGGGGCCGACGTGTTCAGCGCCCACGACACCACCGAGTACCGGGCCCGGGCGCAGGGAATGGCGCAGGGGACAGCACAGGGGACGGCGCAGGGGACGGCCCAGGACGGGCTGCGGGAAGGACGGACGCGCAATGGCTGAGACCACCGCGGGAAGCGACCGGACGACGGCCGGCGGGGAGACCGGGACGGCACCGGTCTCCCCGCTGCTGCTCATCGCCCTGTTCAGCGGGCTCTTCCTGGTCTTCCTCGACACCACCGTGGTCAACGTCGCGCTGCCCGACCTGCGGGACAAGCTCGGCGCCGACGTCAGCGGACTCCAGTGGGTCGTCGACTCCTACCTGCTCACCTTCTCCTGCCTGCTGCTCGGCGCCGGCGCGCTCGCCGACCGGATCGGCGCCAAGCGGCTGTTCGTCGGAGCGCTCCTCGGCTTCACCCTCACCTCCGCCTGGTGCGCGGTCTCCGGCTCCGTCGGCATGCTGCTGGCCGCCCGCGCCGCCCAGGGCGTCACCGGCGCGGCGCTGATGCCCGTCTCCATGGTGATCATCACCCAGCTGTTCGCCGACCCGGCCGCCCGCGCCCGGATGGTCGGCATCCAGTCCGCCGTGGCCGGCCTCGCCCTCACCGCCGGACCGCTGGTCGGCGGCGTGCTGGTCGAACAGTACGGCTGGCAGAGCGTGTTCTGGGTGAACATCCCGGTCGGCCTGGCCGCGGTCGCCGTCCTCGCCAAGCTGCTGCCGCGCGCCCGCCCCGACGCCGGACAGGCCGTCGACGTGCTCGGCCAGCTGCTCTTCGTGGCCGGCATCGGGCTGCTCACCTACGCCCTGATCGAGGGCAACTCGGCAGGCTGGGGCTCGGCCCGGATCGTCGGCTGCTTCGCCGGCGCGGCCGTGACGCTGATCGCCTTCGGCGTCTGGGAGGCCCGGCGACGCAGCCCCATGCTGCCGCTCGCCTTCTTCCGGCACCCGCACGTGACCGCCGGCGCGATCATCAACTTCACCGTCTTCGGCGCCATGTTCGGCGCCGTCTTCCTGCTCATGCTCACCCTGCAGGAGGTGAACGGGCTCAGCCCGGTCCAGGCCGGCCTGCGTACCGTGGTCATGACGGCGATGGTCACCGTCGCCTCGATCGTCGGCGTCGTCGTCGCCGAACGCGTCGGCGTCCGGCTCACCGCCCTCGCCGGGGCGCTCGCCATGGGCGGCGGACTGCTCGGCCTGCGGCTGGTCCACTACCAGGACGGCTTCGGCAGCTACTGGTGGCAGTTCATGCTGCTCGGCCTCGGCGCCGGCCTGGCCGGCCCGCCGGTCACCGCGGCACTGCTGCGCGCCGTCCCCGAGGAGCGGGCCGGCACCGGCTCCGGCGTCGGCTACACCGCCCGCCAGGTCGGCTCGGTGTTCGGCGTCGCCGTCTCCGGCACCCTCGTCTCGCACCACCTCGCCAGTTCGGCGCGCACCGCCCTGGCCGGCCTGCCGCTGCCCCCCGAAGCGGTCGACCGGATCGCCGCCGGGGACTTCTCGGACGCGGCCAAGCTACCGGAGCGGATCCGCCCGCAGGTCGTCACCGAGATCGGCACGGCCTTCGTCGACGGCACCCACATCGCCTACGCGGCCGGGGCGGGCGCCTGCGCGGTGGCGGCCATCGCCGCCGTCCTGCTGCTGAAGGGCGGCCGGACGGCGGACTGAGCGACGGCTGGTGAAGCGGTGAGCGGTGTGGGCCGGGTGCGGGAGAGGCACCCGGCCCACACGTCTGTCCGAACGACGATCAACGGTCCGTCGTTCCGGACACCCGGCCGGTCAGCCGGGTGGGCTGACCGGCCGGGTGTCCGGCCGTCCCTCAGATCCCCAGCTCCTCGATGAAGCTGAACATCTCGTCGTCGGACGCGGCCGCGATCTGGTCCGCCACCTCCGCCCCGCCCAGCGACGCGCCCTCCGCCGCGTCCAGCGAGGCGAGCAGCTCACGCAGCCGCGAGCCCAGCCGGCTGCGCACGACGGCGTCCAGGCCCTCCCGGGTGATCGACTGCTGGATCCGGTCGAGATCGGCGAACAGTCGCAGGTCCGCCGCGGCGTCGTCCGCGCCCTCCCCGAACTGCCCCGCCAGGTAACCGGCCAGCGCCGCCGCCGTCGGGTAGTCGAAGACCAGCGTCGCGGGCAGTCGCAGCCCGGTCGTGGCACCCAGCTGGTTGCGGAACTCCAGCGCGGTCAGCGAGTCGAAGCCGAACTCCTGGAACGGCTTCTCCGGGCTGATCTCCCCGGCCGCCGCGTACCCCAGGATCGTCGCCACCTGCTCCCGGACCAGCAGCAGCAGTCGCTCCTGCCGCTCCGCCGCCGACAGCCCGGCCAGCCGCGCCTCCAGACCGGCGGAGGAACGGGCCGGCCGCACCCCGGCCGCCCGGCGGGCGGGTGCGGGGCGCAGGGCGCGCAGGACGGCGGGGAGTTCGTCGGTGCGGTTGCGCAGGGCGGCCGGGTCGATGCGCAACGGGACGAGGACGGGGTGGGCGGTGGTGAGGGCGGTGTCGAGGGCGGCCAGGCCCTGGGCCTCGGTGAGCGGCGGCAGGCCCTGGCGGCGCATCCGCTCCAGGTCCGACTCCTGCAGCCACTCGCTCAGCCCGGTCCGGGTCTCCCAAAGGCCGTAGACCAGCGCGGTGGCGGGCAGGCCCTCGGCGTGGCGGTGGGTGGCGAGGGTGTCCAGGAAGGCGTTGGCGGTGGCGTAGTTGGCCTGTCCGGCGGCGAGGACCATGCCGCCGGCGGAGGAGAAGAGGACGAAGGCGGTGAGGGGGAGGTC